>JABABH010000241.1 GCA_014238325.1 Coxiellaceae bacterium
CCCGATCTCGACCATTTTGTATGTTGCTCCAAAATAGTCATGACTATTTTGGAGCAACATACAAAATGGTCGAGATCGGGTCTGCTTTGAAAGTGCTTTATGCAACAACGGCCGTCATCCAGTGACTGAAGCCAATATTTGATGCAAAGCATTCAATATCATGACTCAACTGGGTATGCCTCAGTCAGTGCTTAGATACAATGGCGTTGATATACCCACCCCACTTCAAGATGCGAAGCATGCACTGAGGGGACTTATCGCGATGGGGATTCTTAAGGGGGCAACCGCGATTCTCCCCTTAAATGGCTGAGCGAACATGTACTTTTCTCCAGCCAAACAAAGGTATACTGCTCACAATAACCCACTTCGAATCTTCATTCACGAGCGGTATATCAATCGATGGTTCGATATGGTTAGACATCTTCCTATACCAGCTGTGATAAAAAAGTTTTTGCTGGCACTATGAGTGGTTCTGGGCCAATAAAACAAGTTTGGTCAATATAATCCATTGCAATCACTACTTGTATGGCATAATCGGCTTTAATGCTGATAAAATGTGTATGGAGATTCACATGTCTCGAGTTGAGGGATTGGCTCGATCACTTGTGGAGCTATTAAATATAGATAAGAAGGTACCTTCTTATACTCACATGTGTCGTCGTCAAAGTGGCTTGCTACTCGATCTTTTCTATTGAACGGGATGTTCCTATTCATGTCGTGATCGATAGCACAGGCTTGAAAGCATACGGTGAAGGAGAAGGCAAGACACGACAGCATGGTGTCAGCAAACAACACCCTTGCGGCCACAAAAAATCGTAGTATTCAGAGCATAAAAGAGGCCATCTCTGCGGGGCAATATCGATTCGCTGAAAATTATGCAAAAGAAGGGCTTATTAAGATTAAAGCACTGCGTCAATATGCGCCATTAGAATGGCATTTTATGGGTGCGGTTCAATCCAATAAAGCCAGAGTCATTGCAGAGAATTTTGATTGGGTCCATAGCGTGAGCTCCATCGATATGGCTCAACGCTTACATCATTATGCAGCAAGCCGTAGCACGCCATTGAACCTGTGTATACAAATCAATATTGATAGAGAGCCACAAAAGCATGGAGCTTGTGTGGAAGATGTTCTACACTTAGCCAAGATTTTTAGATAGTTTAAGATTGCGCGGTCTGATGCCCTTACCAGCACGACGACAGAGCTTTCATCAGCAGCAGGCTGTATTTCAGGCGTCAAGCAAGAGCTTCAAGCACAGCTGTTACTATCAGGGCATCTGGTGCCATGGGGCACGTCTCCGCTTGGCAGCTCACGAAATTTTCAAGCGGCGATTGCTGCACATAGCATGATGCTACGGATAGGCGCGGCTATATTTGAAACCGTATAACGACACGTATCATGGATAGTTTTTATAGCAGGCATATTATTTTAATGTGGAGCATACCATGTATAACGGTCATCAAGCATCTAGGGAGGCGATTGCAAGGAAGAACAGGGATCAGCTAAGGAAAGCTCTATTGCCTCCACGGTACTATTATGCATTGGATACTGTGAATTGGTTTATCGATGAAATACATACGATAAATGGTAGCAACTTTTCCTGGTATAGGCATATGCTGCGGGTTTTTTTTACCAAGGCTCACATAAAATCATTATTTTTTTCGATGGACCTGGGCGTGTGGAATAAAACAATAATTATAAAATATATCAATAGGTTACTGGAAAATGAGCCAAGTGCTGATGGTCAGAATATTTCCCTCCTAGACAGGTTTAACAGTTTGGGTTTTGGGGTAGAGGATATCGTCTCTATTTTTAAATATTGCACTTGCCATTTGTTTAACAACATTAAAATCTTCGAGGACTTCCTTTTCCAGAAGAAAGATCAAGGATTATCCCTATATGATAGTATAAAAGATGCAGCGGGGCTATCAGAGAATGATATAACGCAGCTTCTGAAAAGATCTGGCGCCCACTTACGGACGAACCTTGAGAAGCTTTATGAGTTTATTAAGGTCGGTTGCCCAAAGGCAGAGGACACATCATGTTTTCATAAGCTGCAGAATCAAGGTTGGCCAAAGAAAGAGATCGTTAGCTTGCTAATCAGTGATAACCATCGGAAGTATGCTACTTTAGGTTCGAAGATTGAGTGCTGTATGAGGAGAGTACGTCAAGGAAGGCCCATAGTAATATCTATGGATACTTGTATAGCTAAGCAAGACCTCTTAGCCGAGATGGAAGCCTTGCATGGGAAACAAGACGCATCGACTTCTCATGCAAGGCTTGATGAGAGTGGTTCTGCAAAAAGAAAGCGACTCATGTTGTCTGAGCAGAAAGAATGCACTGAATCATCTCATTCAGAGGAGGCGCAGCACTACCAAGCTGATCAACCGGATCTGGCTCAAAATGATAGGTTACCAGAGTTGTCGGTGGCCTTGGTGAGGGAGATATGCCCTTCTCCCCCTCTTGCCTTCGTCCCCCCTGATGCTGTAGGGCGGTTTTTTAATGATGACCTAGGAGCGGCAGAAAATGAAGCAAATTTAGCTGCTAAGCCGATGCTATGGGGTTCCCCTGGTCGATATCAGGCCATGTTGGATGAGAGCGAGCCGTATGATGAACCCAGAAATTTTTCGCTTAAATGAAGTTGATTCAACTAGGTTAAATGTCGGGCATAATCATGGAGAGCCTGTAGGCGTAGTATTTTGAGCTGATCGGCAAGCTGTGGCCCAGGCAGTCGTTTGATGGCCTCTGGAATGCTGACTTGTTTGATGACTTGAATCGAGGCCTCTACATGATCAAGGTGTTGTGTGCTAATCGTGGTAGGGGAGCTGGCTTGGCAGGCGAGGGCGAAGGCGGGGAGTCGATCTGGTCGGCGTAGACCATCGAGCTGGGTAATGAGTTGCAATAAGCTTGAGGCATCGGCTTTTAGGCTGTCTTCATAAGGGCTCAGATAACGAATAACCAGCAAGATTAAATCAGCATAGGGTTTGGATGGGCGGTATTGTTGGATGAATGCTTGGGCATCTGCTTCTGTGAGTTGATGTAGGGTTGCGGCTAAGCGAATAGGTGCCAGCGAGGATAAATCCGTCGCGGCCTTTAGGGCATCCTGAGCGCGGCTATTCCAGATAAAATAAGGAAAAAGTATGGCAAGTGCGCCACATGCATGGAGGGTTGAAAAAAATTGGATGGGCTGTGTGCACATCAATGCTTTTTTGCATTCTTGCCAGACGCGCTCCGCCACTAAGGCGTGAATCTCACCTGCATGCACCATATTTTGCATAAACTTTAAGGTATCAGGATGCACGCTAAAGTCTGGGAATCGTGCAGCAAATCGAGCGAGGCGTAAGATGCGAACAGGATCTTCTTGGAAGGCCTCTGATACGTGACGTAATATTTTATGCTCTAGGTCTTGTCGTCCATGGTAGGGGTCCACAATGGCGCCGGTTTGAGGGTCTTCGGCCAGCGCATTGATGGTTAAATCGCGGCGCTTGAGATCTTCCTCAAGCGTGAGATCGGGAGAGGTATAAAAGGTAAATCCTTTATAACCGCGCCCTGTTTTGCGCTCTGTGCGTGCTAAGGTGTATTCTTCATGGGTCTTAGGATGTAGGAATACGGGAAAATCTTTGCCGACGGGCTGGAATCCTTGGGCGACCATTTCCTCTACGGTCGCACCGATCACCACCCAATCGCGTTCTTTAATGGGTAGCCCTAATAATTTGTCTCGAACGGCGCCGCCGACTAAATAAATTTTCATTTATGTTATCCTGCCGGTCATAAGGTTTGCTGCATGGTGGGATATGTGCAAAAGGACGTGCGTAGATGTCGCAGTGAACCAAAATACATAGGATGATTGATCACTATAGAGGTATGTACTCATCGATGTCTGCTCAGCCATATAATAATCAGCATACAAAGCACACTATGATCAGGTCGAAGGTCTTGAAGGCGTTCCAGCATGGTTTATCCCAGTGGGTAGGTTGGCTTTGTCAATGGCAGCGTCCGAGGGCCCTGGTACGATATGCTATACGCATATTTATAGGTTGCTATTCTGTCAAGATGCACGAAGCACAAGAGCCCGATTATCGTCATTATATCAGTTTTGGCGAATTTTTTATTCGGCCTTTAGAAAAAAGGGTGCGTCCTATTCATAAAGAGCGCGGTGTTATCGTATCGCCTGTAGATGGCAAGGTGAGTCAGTCAGGCAGCTTATATCATAATCAATTAGTACAAGCAAAAGGGCGTCATTATACACTCTTGAGCCTATTGGGCGGCTATGAGGCCTTGGCTGCTGTATTTCATGAGGGTGCGTTTTTAACGGCTTATTTGTCACCCGCGGATTATCATCGAGTACATATGCCTTGTCCTGGGCGATTATTGCAAATGATCTATATTCCTGGACATTTATTTCCGACCCATCCTCGGGCAGTGAATCAGGTTGATTCGCTATTTGCGCGCAATGAGCGAGTAATTTGCCTATTTGAGACAGAATATGGTAAAATATGTGTCATCATGGTAGGTGCTATGCTGGTCGGTAGTATTTGGACCGTTTGGGAAGCATCTTCAATTGCTTCCTTGGCTAAAACCAGCATGATACAGACGTGGGATTATTCACATCAGTCAGTACATTTTGACGTCGGCCAAGAAATCGGTCATTTTATGATGGGTTCTACGGTCATTCTCTTGTTTCCTCACCATACCGTACAATGGGATAGTCGTTTTCAGCAAGTAGAAGCCGTTCAGTTGGGTCAGCCTATAGGTCGATTCTGTGCCTCCAGCGAAGTGACGTCATCATGATCTGCCCCATGTTATTCATTTTTTAGTCACTTAAAGTTTGGAGTAAAGCATATGCGTAAGCAACACCTTTCGCTATGGATGGCAGTATTATTGATGAGTGCCGGTATCACGGTGTCAACCGCGAGCTGGGCCCATCCCCATCGGCATATGATATGTAATCAGTTTCATTGTTGGCGATCTCATTGGCCACGACATACACGACACAAAGTGGTGACGTATAAAGATCATCATTGCAAGAAAATCGTGCAGATTAAAACCTGTGATATCCATGATGGTCGACGTTATTGCCGTATTGAAAAAAGAGTACACCATTTGTGCTAATGGTGCGTCTAGCAGTATGGCGCTGACTAGAGCCAATAGGTGATCGACGTCATCAGGCGTGATTGTGCCGTCATCAAGCAGGTGACGGCTTTAGGTAAAGAGGCGGCGCCTAAATCATGTGCCGTTTTACCATGAGCGATTTCATCCGCTTTCATTTGCATAATAATGGCGCGGCTTTTTAAATCAGCTATAGGTAGTTTGCTCAGGTGCCGCGTCAGATGCGCTTCTACCTGCTTTTCAGTTTCTTCTATAAAACCGAGATTCCAGGCGTCTCCCATCCATCCTGCGCATAGTCCAATCAGAAAAGACTGACTATACCACAATAGATTCAAGCTACTGCGCTTGCCACCGAGTGACTCTAATCGAGCATGGCACCATCCTAAGTGATCGGTTTCTTCAATAGCCGAATTTTCCAAAATGGCTTTAATCCTCTTATTACGACACATAAGCCACTGGCTTCGATATAGGGCTTGTGCACAAATCTCGCCCGTATGATTAACACGCATATATCGGATGCTTGTTTGGGTTTCAGATGCTTCTAAGTGAGTCGCTTCAAGACCATCAGCTGGATTGGGTCGTGTATAGTTGGCGGGCCCGCATAGGGTCATAAAGGCAGCTTGTAGCTGGATCAGAGCTTGGTCTATCAGGCTGTAGTCTCGGTTATGGTAGCTCATTGAACGGATCGTCACGATGGTTTAGGAATAAGATTAAGCTTAAGCACATGAATGCCGTAGAAGATGCTGCCATTTTTAGAAAAATCATATGCGATCTCGACGTTGCCTGCTCGGGTGCATGCATTGCACCCATTTTTAAGTTCTTGCTTAAAGATCAGTCTATATCGGTTATGCTTTATATGAAACCCCCTTGGGAATTGCCGTATTTGCCAGGGAGTGATGTGTGCATACATTTTTTCCGCTTTTGCATATCCTTTGGTGTGTATCAATAAATTTTTGGGGATGGCCAGTGGTAAGGCGATAAACTGCCCTGCTGGTGTGACGATAAAAAAGTCAGCGCTTTGGTCAGAAATATAACGATAATTGGCTAAAATCACCGTGAGGGCCCCATATTTTTTGATTTTTTCAAAAACAGCACCGCCGGATAATTTAAAAAATGCCAACGTTTGTTGACAAACGGGTGTTTTGGAGAGTATTTGTTCAATACAGGCTCGGCGCGGATTAGATAAATTATTGAGCTTGCAATGTGCATGGTCCAGTTTTCTAAGGCATTGTTTTGCTGATAAGGCATGAATGCCGCCATGAAAAGTTTGTATAGTCAGTGGGTTTTGTGCTGCTGAAGAGCAAGCGTAGAGCATGAGAGCCACCCCTAGCCACCTATAGTGCCGCAAGCTATAGCAAAACGGTCGTATGCACATAGCGAGCCTTCGGTGAGCACGGAATAAGCGATGGATTGCTTTCACAGACGTTCCTTCATCAACATTTAAGGCTATCTACTTCATCATAGTTTAAAAAGTATAGTATACCCATCCCACTTCAAGATGCGAAGCATGCACTTGAAGTGGGATGGGTATATCGGCTGATCTGTCCTGGCGCGATGATCAAAACGAGGACTGTATAACATTCCTACAACTATTGTGCTGCTGTCCATGGCACCCGCATATATAGCACGAGCAAGAAAGGGCCAGTTAGGGGCATGGGTGGGAAGCTTAAGCAGTTGGGTAGCGGCCGCTTAAAGGGAAAAGCAGGATGATAGTTGATTTATGGATAGGTCTGGTGCAGCATATCGCATAGTCGGGTGCCGACGGTAGAAGGATGGATAGTGTAGATTGAGCCGGTTTCTATGGCATCCATACTTGCATGGTGAAGTTGGCGGCATATATAACGGGAATAACTGGTCATAACATAGCAAACGATGGCGTCTCAAAATACATCCTCAAAAGCTGATACTCTCGTTGAGTCCTGTACGCTCAATGATTTTGTTGAAAAAGCTTATCTAGATTATTCCATGGCAGTGATCTTAGATCGCGCGTTGCCTCACTTGGCGGATGGATTGAAGCCAGTACAAAGGCGCTTAATTTATGCCATGTCTGAATTAGGGCTCAGTTCGACGACAAAATATAAGAAATCTGCACGCACGGTGGGAGATGTGCTAGGAAAATTTCATCCACATAGCGATATGGCAGCTTATGAAGCCATGGTTTTAATGGCACAGCCCTTTTCCTTCCGTTATCCGCTGATCGATGGGCAAGGGAATTGGGGTACCGCGGATGATCCTAAATCCTTTGCCGCGATGCGTTATACGGAGGCACGATTATCCCCCTATGTCTCTGTATTGTTATCAGAGTTAGGGGCCGGTGCAGTAGATTGGGTGCCGAATTTTGATGCCTCCTTAAAAGAGCCCACTGTTTTGCCGGCGCAATTGCCGAACGTCTTATTAAATGGGGGGTCAGGGATTGCTGTGGGTATGGCGACGGATATTCCGCCCCATAATTTAGTGGAAGTGACCCAGGCTTGTATTTATCTATTGGAGCATGCCAGTGCTACCCTAGATGATATTATGCAGTTTATTCGAGGTCCAGATTACCCTACAGCTGCTGAAATTATTACGCCCACCGACGATATCCGAAAAATATATGATGCTGGTGAGGGTAGTTTGCGGATGCGGGCTATTTATCATCGAGAAGAAACTCAAATTATTATCGATGCCTTGCCTTATCAAGTGTCGGGTAGTCGGGTATTGGAGCAAATTGCAGCTCAAATGTTGGCAAAAAAATTGCCGATGGTGACGGATATGCGAGATGAGTCTGATCATGAGACACCCACTCGTTTAGTGATTATGCTGCGTTCTGGTCGCGTCAAGATGGATGATCTTATGAGTTATTTATTTGCAGCGACAGATCTAGAACGTAGTTACCGAGTCAATATGAATGTCATTGGCTTAGAGGGACGCCCAAAGGTCTACGGTTTATTGCCATTATTGAAGGAATGGCTGCATTTCCGTGTAGATGTCGTACGCTTAAGGCTGGAGCATCGATTACAGCAGTTGGTAGAACGATTACATATTTTGGAAGGGCTATTAATTGTCTATTTAAATCTTGATCAAATCATTACGATTCTTAGAGCAGAGGACCATCCGAAGCCCGTGTTAATGTCTACATTTCGGCTGACTGAAGCACAAGTCATAGCTATTTTAGAGATAAAATTACGCCAATTAGCGAAGCTGGAAGAGAAAAAGATCCAAGAGGAACAGGCTAAGTTATCTCGGGAGCGTCAACACATCGAGCATGTGTTAGCCTCCCAGGCGCGATTGCAGCAATTAGTCAAAAAAGAATTAATGGCCTTGCAAAAGCAACATGGAGATGCTCGTTGTTCTCCCATGGTGGAGCGTATGAGTGCCAACGCCTTGGCTTTGGAGGAGGCGATGGTAGGAGAGCTTATTACGATCGTTTTGTCAGAGCAGGGATGGGTGCGTGCTGCTAAGGGTCATGATATCGATGGAGAGGATTTGAGTTATCGTGCGGGCGATGGCTTCTTAATGCAGGTCCGTGGAAAAACGAATGAGCCTGTATTTTTCTTGGATTCTAGTGGTCGTAGTTATGTGTTGTTAGGGCATACCTTCCCTTCTGCGCGCGGGATGGGAGAGCCTTTAACAAGCCGTTTAACCTTTCCATCGCAGGCGCGCTGCGTAGCTGCTTTAGTGGGACAGGATGATCAAACCGTTGTCTTGCTGTCTACCGTGGGCTATGGTTTTGTTGCCTCACTCAGCGACCTGAAAGTGAGGGGGCGTACGGGTAAGTCTATCATGAGGCTTAGCGACGAGGTGCAAGCGCTTGCCCCTCAAGTCATCCCGGAGGATGGTGCCTCCTATCAGGTTGCCATGCTCACTCGAGCGGGTTATTTGTTGATTATTCCATTCACCGCACTGCCGCACCTTGCTAAGGGTAAGGGTAATAAACTGATGCAGTTGTCGGTAGATCGTAAGACCTCGCGATCAGATGCCTGTATTGGATTTTGTATATTAAAGAAGACAGATACCTTGATCATTCATACTCAGTCTAAGTTATTTGAATGGGCTCCTCGAAAGTGGGCAGACTGGAAAAGCAAAGTTGGGCGACGTGGCGAGCGCTTGCCAACAAAAATGCGGCCACCATTCGTAAATATCACGGTTAAGTTAGATTAACTTGCACCGGTGCTTTTTCATATCGGGATAGGTATGCAGTATTATCTTTTTGAGTTGCCCCTGTTTGTTGCTGATTTCATATTGCTTTAATGTTTTCCCCCTATTCTTAAGTGGTAGATAGGTACGGTCGGGACGTTTATGCCTATCCTGCTACGATGTTTATGGGGGGCAGATATCATAATTATGATACAGCATAGCAGCTGAGGCTACGGGATGAGTATACATCAATAGGACATTGGGTGATAACTACAGCGGATACACAAATACGGTATAGCCAGTATCATGCTAGGTAGATAGTATACGTCGAAGCAACCCTATTTCATGGAAGGGTATGCATAGTGCAACGGGATGCTGGGTTGTCATGCTGAATATATTTGGCATAAGATACAGGATGCGTGTATGCGTAAAAATATTTACTTGGGTTTGCGACTGTTAGCGTTGGTGCATATAGATAAATGATGGATGCAAAGGACATTTCTGTTGCAAAGCCACAGAACCTGATATTGCTTAAATTAAGCTTTAAAATATTGAAGTTTGAGTCATGACCTTCCTAGAGAACATGAGAAAATTTATTGCGGAGTATAGGCGGAAGCTAAGACGACTGTCGCAACCTAAGCGTATGTCGATACTGCGGCGACTTAATTTGAATGATGATAATTTGTATCAAAACGAATTAGCTATGTATTATGCCGGTAAAGCGATTGTTTCAGATGTGGAGCAAAATTTAAGTCGCTTAGGCTCCAGTAATTATCATTATTCTGGTGTGGAACACTTTGTCCAGCATTTAAAAACGTTTTTAAATGCCTATGTGATTGAGAATAATAGACTAGTCCATCGCTCTCAAAAGGCTTCGACGGCACTGGTGGAAGCCATTCAGCTATTAAATATGCTCGATTTTCATCCGAAATTTCAAGAGAAAATGCTGCAATCGAATACGATGATTGCATCTTATGGCTCGAGTGAACAACATGCCTTATATAAAACGACGCTGCGTAATGCTATGCATACTAAAAAAGGTAGTCATGGCTCTTTCTGTCGTTTTTTATTGGATAATTTTCAAGAAAAACTTCAGTCTGAAGGGGAGAGCACCTCAAATTAGCAGCGATGCTATGGCAAGTATGCTAGCGGTGAGGGTTTTGCAGGTGCTGAGGTGGGCGATGATTGAAACATACGAGAAGGCCCGGCCTGTGCTGCAATAGTATGGCCCTCTAACCTCACGTCAAAAGAATCTTGTGAATGAGAGTTGCCCAATACTTTTTGAAAAATGCTGGCGCTGTGCTGCGTGGTGTCAGCACAAAAATTATAGAGAGCTTTTAAAAAATTGGGATCAGCTGTACATAATTCTTTTATGATGTCTTGTGATGGGGTGTCTAGGGGCTTTAGATTCTCGACATATCGCTCGAATGTCTTTAAATAGTTTTTGGAGTGCTCTGTGCTGCTCAGCACTCCTTTGAAAATGCTTGCACAGTGAGCCATGATGCCGCTGGATTTTTTCTGATGCGTGTAAAAAAAATCGTAGAGATTTTTTAGGATATGAGGATCAGTCATGCATGATCGCTTTATGATAGCTTGTAATGGGGCATCCAGGTATTGTAGATATTCGAAAGGAGACATGATGGGCAGTCTCTCATGGATAAATTCCTGCGTCAGCATAGATTGATATAAAGCTTTTAAACTGTTGCGCAAGTGATGTGCATCTGGTGCTTGTGTAAATAATGCTAGTTCGATCGTGGCGTCGCTAAGATGTTTTAAAACAGGTTGGTA
>JABABH010000242.1 GCA_014238325.1 Coxiellaceae bacterium
AAAAAAACTAATATCGGAAAATCCAGCTTAATCATAAAAAGCGGCGTCACCTCTCGCCCTTACCGAGGTACTCCCGTACATACCACGATTCGCTTATCGACTACCGATATCGATGCATTACGCACCGCCATACCTCATATCAACCTGATACTCTCCTCTTATCATAGTCATCAAATGCTGAGTTATCGGCGTAAAAAAATAACGACCCCCGTCATGGCGACAGACCCAAGCTACACCATGGTTCATCATTTAACGATACAACCGGGGGGGCGCTTTATTAATATACTCGATGAGTATCGTGGTCGTCACCATATTGTCCTCGGCTATACCTTAGCAAAACAATTATTTACAGCGACGACCCCACCCCTTGGAAAAACCATAACCATCGGTGGGATAGCCTTTCAAGTCATTGGCATCACTCAAAAAAATCAAACGAGTGGCACACATTTTTCTCGACTATCCTCGTCTGCCTGGATACCTAGAAGTACTTATGAACGCCTTGCCCCGCAGGCGCACCTATCCAGCATCACGATTGTTCCCGATGCGATTCAGGATATCAAACGCATTAAACATGAGATACCTCTTGTACTGGCCGGGAGACATCACTTTAATCCTGATGACCCCGCCGCTCTTCGTATCATAGACAAAAATGAAAGACTGAAGACACGTCTTGCCATACTCTTAGGTATGCAGATTCTGCTCGGTGTGATGGGCATCATTACTCTGCTGATGGCCAGCATCAGCGTCTCGAATGTCATGTATACGGCTATACATGCCGCTACTCCCGTGATCGGCATCAAAATAGCGATAGGAGCTCAACGATATCATATTATTCTACATTATCTATTCGAAGGTCTGCTGATCACTATTGCGGGCGGCCTGCTGGGGATGCTGATGGCATGGATATTAACAACAGGTTATAACCACTTCCCCTTCCATCCCATTCGACATATGGGGGCTTTAGGCCGCATCCATGCTGAATTATCACCACTGATTTTATGCATCGATAGCTTGATATTAGGCATAGTCGGATTTTTAGCGGCTCTTTTCCCAGCCAGGAAAGCCGCTTCCATTGACCCCGTGGAGGCCTTAAGACATGATTAACTCAACCCCTTTGATCCATTTAAAAAATATTGCGAAATACTATACCATGGGCACAGAAACGATCTCTGCGCTCACCGATATTAATACGACAATTGATGCTGGCGAATATATTGCTATATTAGGCCCTTCTGGTTCTGGAAAATCGACGTTGATGAATATTCTAGGCTGCTTAGACAGCCCCTCAGACGGCCAATATTATTTACAAGGCAAAGATGTCAGCCATTTATCTCGCAATGAAAAAGCCAAGATCCGCAACCAAACCATAGGATTTATTTTCCAAACTTTTAATCTATTGTCCTATGGTCATGCATTGGATAACGTCGCCCTACCCCTACTCTATCGTGGTGGTATCAGCACAAAAGAACGTCATGCACGTGCTAAACAGGTACTCACAGAAGTCGGCCTCGGTCATCGTATCCATCATCATCCCAATGAATTATCGGGCGGACAACGACAACGCGTCGCTATTGCTCGTGCACTGGTAACCAACCCAGATATGATTTTGGCGGATGAGCCCACGGGTAATTTAGACACACAAGCCGGTGAAACTGTCATTGAGCTCTTCGAGCAACTCACCGCTCAAGGAAAAACTGTGATTATTGTCACGCACGATTTATCATTGGCCAAGCGTACCGACAGAATCTTGGAAATTCGCGACGGTCGGCTTGTATAATGCCATCATCTTATATAACCATGCAAACTATCAACATCAACCGTTCCGCAATATCTATGCTTTTAATTGAAAGTCTTCGATAATATTTCATGCCCGCCATTCCTCAACCATCATCATTCGAAAAAATTCATTCCATCCATATAAATTATTATCTTTTAATTTTATAATCCATTTCAATATTAAAAGGTAAATTATATTATATTATTTTTCATTTAGTTACAGATAAAACTGCTCATTAATAAAAATAATTCGAGTGATTGATAGACATAAACTTGTAGTGTATTTTATTTTATAGTTATAATGATTTTTTTTATGATAATGTGAGAAAAATTATGGGGCTTCGTCGAACTCTTTCAGACTCATCTGCTAGATTAGAAAACTCATCAAATAAAGAACTAGCCAATACTACACATGATGATTCAGGCTTCGAAGGATATTCACGTTCTTATTCAGAAAGTAAATTAAAAGACCTATTCAGGTCAAGCGGCGTGGTTGACGCGCCCCTTGCTCAAGGCACCCGTGAGGGGCAAGAAAGGCCTGATACTTCAGCACTACAAGCAGCTGCTCCGACTTCCGAAACTATCGAAGGGAAACAGATATCCATACCTAATATAGAAAATAACGACTTGAGAAAGGAAGATAACGATAATCCATCAAAGATACAACAGCTTGAATTTCAAATAGAAAAACTCATAGAAGAAATAAACACATTAAAGGCACAAGTAAAAGAATTACACGGATTTAAAATGAAACTACAAGATATATTTACATCTCTGGCCACACAACCAGAAAATAATCTACCAACAACTCCTCTCGCAGTACCACCTCCACCTCCACCTCCACCTCCACCATCCAATCCCCCAGCGTGTACTGAAATAACACGTACACCCAAAAAAAACGAACCAGCAAAAGCGCCATCAGCAGCATCCACTCCAATAGGGCACGATAGCATGCATCAAGAATTACAAGAAAAAATAGCGGCCAGGAATAAAAATAAAGAAACCAAGAATCTTCCACGAAACACTACATCGCAATCAGAATCCGAAGCAGGAACACCCGAGGCAGAAGTAAAGGAGTTAGCAAAATTAGATAGTGTGCCTAACTCGCCTAAAATAGAAAATACGCCAGCAACAACACCTGCACGACAAGCATCCATCAATTCAGATTCGCCATCAGAAAAAACAACACCGCCGCTTACATCACCTCAAGCATCGCCAACCTACCCAGCAAGCGCTCCACAAGATCCACCGCACAAGCGAGAAGCCTTCAAAGGAAATTCGACTATTCCACGATGGCAACGAGATCTCCAGGAAAATAAAAAGTACCGGAAAGAAACAGGTACAGGCCAGCAGTATCCTTCCCCACTCCATCTAAAAAAAGACAAAGAGCACGATGAGGAACTGCAAGAGAAGCTCAGAAAACGACGCGAACGAAACGAGGAACAACCACCTGAAGCCTCTCACACACTAAGCCCATTACCCTCCCCCAGTATATTTATGAGGGCCAACCCAAAAGAGCAAAGCAATACTACTTCTGATGATGATAAAACTTCTATGCAGAGTCCCTAAAAAAATTTTTTATACGGTATTGAATTTTGAATCTAAATAAAATAGCTTTAGAGGCTTTTTATTAAGCTCATGCATATAAATATCTTTTACTTTTAAACTATCTAAGATGTTTTTGATTGAGTCATTGAGTCAATGAGTCAATGATATTTTATATGGATTATGATGCTCCGTAAAATTTTATAGGAATTCGAAATAATATCTATGTTTTCATGTATATAACTATTACGTATTTAAACTTACAGGGATTGTTATTTTTTGTAATATTACGAGGTAACTTATGGCTACTTATCAAGAGGTTCTAACAGCAGCTCAACAAATTTCTGAATACTTGCGCTCACAACGACAAGAACTTGGTAAACTACACAATTTGCGTGCCGCAGCTGAAACAAACTACTTCAAGGCAAAGCATGCTAGCAACCAAGCTTTCAAAGCCTCTCAACAAGCCAGAAAAAACTTAGATCAAGCCGATAAAGCGCTTGCAAAAACAAGAAATAATCAAGACCGACAATCACGAGATACAGCAAGAAATGCTCGGGAAACAGCTGTGTCTCACCGCAACGAAGCGTCCGAGAAATATACATCTTGTGATGCACGCTACGCTCAAGCAGAAAATAAATACACAAACGCTCGTAGCAAATACAATCAAGCAGAGAGTCTTTTTTTGCAAGAACAGCAAGCAATAAAAGAAAAGGCCTCCATAGAAATCAACACTCACCTTGATCTATTCGAAAATAACTTAGTCAGCATGAAAGCTGTAGGTATTAGTCTTATAGTCATATCAGCCCTCTTGCTCACTCTCTTAGCCATCGCATTGACTATCAATTTTACTGTTGTTGCCTTTCTCCCAACGATGCCGCTATGCATCATAGCTGTAACTGCCATTGCTATTGTTACTCCAATATTGATCTGTGGAGTAGCATTATTGAAACAATATATCCAAAACCATATGATCCGAAACGTTCTCAACGAAAACCACCCAGCACGAAGCGCAGAACCAACGACTGCTTCAGCTTCTGATGAGCAAGACGCAGTCCAAGGTCCTGCTGACGGTGCTACAGATACCCAGCAAAATATATCACAGCCAAATCATCAACTACCTGCGAGCCATCCCGCTAGCAAGCAGCCACCACTATCTTCAGACCTCAAAGAGTCTGATGACCTCCCACCGCCACCAAAAGATTTGCCGGAAAACTTGGGATATCCAACTGCTGATTCAGCTAACAGGGAATGTGACCTTCCGAAAGCCTCCATAGAAAATCAAGCTGGGAACGATATACTCCAACCTCCAAGAAAACAAGCCAATGAGCAACCAGAGGCACCATCAAACTTATCCGAAAAACTAACTGCTCAAGAAAAGATCATAAGCCAGACACTGAAACCAGTAGAAGCGAAAGCTGCATCAAGCTTTTCAAATCATCAAAAACCTGAGGCCAATCTAGTTGATAGCAATCCATCGCCCAGTTCACAAGGATCATATTCAGGCTCTAAAGATTCTACTGGCTTCCCAGCACCACCCATATGGCTACAAAAACCGGCACCTCAACCTGTTAATTCAGATAACAAGGCATGGGGCTTTCTTCCAGAAAGAGCCCCCACAGAAAATCAGGCTGGTCACGATATACCCCCATCTCCTCCAATAAAACAAGCCCATGAACCACAACCAACTTTTCTAGAACAGATCCAGACAGTCAAGCTAAAATCCACAAAACAGGGCCCAAGCAAAACATCTCCACCTCTGGATCTACACAAGTGTATGCTCGAGGCGATAAAAGATAGAAGGCCTGCATATATATCTGAATCTGAATCTGAATCTGAACCTGAACCTGAATTTGAATCTGATTGGGACGACGACACAACGCAATTCCCCTCCCCGAAAGCAACTCATCAACCCTGCGGCAAAAAACCAGATTTACCCCCAAAACCAAAATTTCTTCTCTGCTCTGCTTTAGAAGAAGCAAGCGAAGAATTCAGCTTGCCCAGTGGATGCTCACGCAACTCATCCTTTTGCAATGAATCGGGATATAGTAGTCTAAGTAAGGAGTCTATGGCTAACCTTTCTCACAGCTCATCTCAAAGTTCCATCAACGGAGGCTCCGTTACCACAAAATGGCAATACTTCCGGATACCACAGAATGCTCCACTACCTGACTGCATTCCTGACGTGTCGCGGCGACAACCCGGCCTCGTGCGACAGACACCTGGAAACCCACTACCTGACCTTCTGCAATCGACATCATACGATGCTTCACTACCTGACCTCGTGTTGTCCCTGACTCGTTAGCGACCACATTTAAGATGCCATCCTATACGGGTGGCATCTTCCCCACTGCTTCATATAAAATAAGGGCGATGAACGTTTTCCCCTTAGCCTTTAGCATCTTGACTATAGCGATATTACTCACTTATCTGAACTATCGTTTTATTCGTGTACAGACCACTATCGCATTAATGATTAGTGCTTTATTATTATCACTGATATTGATAGGCCTCCAATCTTTAGGTCTGGCTAATATTGCTGAATCCACAAAACACTTATTAACCACCATCAATTTTCCTGATCTCTTGTTGCATGGTATGCTCAGCTTTTTGCTATTTGCCGGCGCTTTAACCATTGATTTTGATGCTTTAAAAAGCCAAAAATGGGAAATTGGCTTCCTTGCATCACTGAGCACCCTACTCTCCACGCTGATTCTTGGTTTCCTGACTTATACGCTATTACCATGGATTGGGCTGCATCCACCTTTGTTATATTGCTTGCTCTTCGGTGCGCTGATTTCCCCAACGGATCCGATCGCAGTCCTTGCTACCTTTAAAAAATTAGGTGCTCCCAAACATATCAGAGCCTGTGTTGCTGGAGAATCATTATTTAATGATGGCGTTGGCATTGTATTATTTACCATACTCTACCAATGCTTGTTCCAGCATGTGCCCATCAACGCGACAAGCATATCCCTGCTGTTTTTAAAACAAGCCGCGGGTGGTATCTTATACGGATTAGTCCTCGGATGGGTAACGCGATACTTACTCAAGCCCGTCCATGAACCTAACCTTGTTATTTTAATTACGCTCGCCGTTGTCACTGGAGGGTACAGTTTAGCCTTATGGTTAGACCTTTCAGGTGCGTTAGCTATGGTAGTGAGTGGTATTATCATTGGACAGCAACAACAAAAACTCTGCCACCATGAATCACATAATCCGCTGGCCGTCTTTTGGGAAATTATCGATGATATATTAAATATCGTACTCTTCTTTCTATTGGGATTCGAGTTATTGGTGCTGAAGGCAGATGGTGCTACCTTCTTAGCCATACTGATCA
>JABABH010000243.1 GCA_014238325.1 Coxiellaceae bacterium
AATTTTCTCACCACGCATACGTGCCGCTGCTAAAAAAATAATAAGTCTTGTTTTTGCATGATCTTCGAGGTTGGCTGCTTCGACTCTGGCAAAGCATGCTGCAAATCCAGCGCACTCACAGCTGACACCCCTAATTTACTCACGACCATACCGGCAGCCCTATTAGCTAGCTCTGCTGCATCAGCCATAGACACGCCTGCAGCAACCGAAGCTGACATCACTGCCATCACAGTATCTCCGGCTCCAGTCACATCGTAAACTTCATAACCCGAAGCGGGAAAATATACTGCTTCCTGGGCTTTTTCAATTAAAGTTAAACCTTCTGAGCCTTGCGTAATTAATAATGCTTCTAAATCATGCTGTTGAATCACCTGGCGTGCTTTTTCTATCATATCAGCCTGGTTAACACAGCACCCTACAACCGTAGAAAATTCTTTAAAATTGGGGGTTAAAACGGTAGCTCCTGTATATCGACTCAAATCTGAAGCTTTAGGGTCAACCCATACGGGTATATCCTGCTCTTTCGCTGCTCGAATCAACGCAGGTACATTATCTAATAAAGCACCTTTATTATAATCAGACAAAATCACCACATCGATATCACGGCAGCTTTCCTTATAAGCCGTGGTCAGCATAGATCGCTCTACGGCCGATAAATATTTTTCAAAATCTAGGCGCAATAATTGCTGGTTTTGACTTAAAATACGCAGTTTAGTCACGGTAGTATAATCGGGAAAAGGCGAGCACGGATAATGAATATCCTGTTCTGCCAATAAAGATAGCATAATTTTTCCCTCTTCATCATCGCCCAAAGCACCGAGCAATAGGCTATTCGCCCCTAACCTCGAGACATTAAAAGCGACATTAGCGGCCCCCCCTAAACGAGCTTCTGTCTGACCAACGCTGACCACAGGCACAGGCGCCTCTGGAGAAATTCGCGAGACTTGCCCATAACAATAACGATCTAACATGATATCGCCATATACCAGTACACGAAGATCCCGATAATTGGGCAAGGTTAATAGTGTCATATGCTTCCCATCCGACCGAACTATTTTTCTATCTCTATATACCGCTCGCGACTGAAGATGCGAAGTGGGCTACGGCGAGCGGTATACCTTTGTTTTGATGGCTGGCGAAAAATACATGTTCGCTCAGCCACTTCAAAGAAAAATCGCGGTTGTCCCCTTAAGCATCCCCATCGCGATGAGTCACTTCAAGGGCATGCTTCGCATCTTGAAGTGGAATGGGTATAACATCTTCCATGACGAGACCGCATATACTGCATTCTATGTAAGCTTATATGGGTTGTGCTGGTTTGCCTCTTAGATATATGCTATTAATTAAAGTGATAATGCATATTTAACCAGCGGGTCCTGATCAAGGATGAGTAAGGATTCGCGAGGCCTCTAACATGACCAAGGTGGGTGCGTGCGCCAGGACGATGACGCTTCCTCGTTGATCTTCAGTTTGTTGCCCGTGAATCTCCCTATATCTGTCAAGGTGGCAGGTAAACAGGTGCTCATATAAGGATCCCCATTGATAGGGATATAGCGTGAGCACGAAACGATCAACGTATTCTAGCCAGACTCCTGAACGAGCGTCATCTGCGCATACGCGTGTGGGTAGTAGACCCAAAGCTAAACGCAGCACTAAAACCTCCATAACTTCTGCTACGACACTGTCTGGTGAAGTAAACCGTGTAGGACAACCAAAGACAGCGCCTAAATTGAAACCCTCGATGCCTTCATTGGCGACGACCACGAAAAGAAGAAGCAAAGCATCATCCAAGTCATCTGCTGGCTCAAACAATGAGCATGGTTTTATTTTCTTACATACGCGAAGCCAAGCACCCGCTAAGTCAGATAAGGCATTAGTGTCTGCTAGGGCTAATACGAAAAGAAGAGCAGATACGCGAAGTGCTGATCCTTCACAATTATATTTAAGTGAATTA
>JABABH010000244.1 GCA_014238325.1 Coxiellaceae bacterium
AAAAATTTTTTAAAGCTGGTAGCTATGGTTGTTCCGTTTGAGTTATCACTGACTCTAACGGGCGTTGGTGTAATAATATCAGTCATTTTGTACTCCTAAGTCTCGTCTTTATGCAGAAGGAATATTAATAAGCAAGACATACTTGATTCATTACCGTAATGCCTCTTAAGACACAACCATGATGCTGTTATCTTTTTTATCATACCCAATATTCACATTTTCTCCTTAAAATCGCAATATGTGGTGACCTCGGTTGAAGGTCACCTTGATGGCTGTTCCAGGGACTACTTTTTCAGGCGCTTTCATTGACGTAACAACGCCAAACTGGTTACGCAAATAAAGAGCAGCGCTGTTGCAGCGCACACATTTTGTAACATCGATCCCCCTTAGTCAATCGATAATGGTAATATAGCGACACATATCCCGAACCTCAGGCATCCCCTCATTTTAAATGACACCTATAATGATGTGTAAATCTTTACGTTTCACAACCAGTTTGGCGTTGTTACGTAATGCACTTTCAAAGGAAGACGAGCTTTTAATGATGCATGTAATCTGTCTATATGGTTATTAATATAACGAGAGAGCTAAGGAGTTTCAAATGAAGAAAGCACGATACCAAGTGAAAAACTGGCCTGCTTACAACCGAGCGCTGGTGACGAGAGGGAGCGTCACTTTATGGTTTTAATCAAGAGGCGCTGAATGCTTGGTCTGATCCTCAATCTACCGGCAAACCAGGACGGCCGTATGCTTATTCAAATGTCGCGATCACGGCTTTAATGCTGACAAAATGTGTGTTTAAACTAACCTTGCGTCAAATTGAAGGAGTTGGCCGGGTCGCTTCTGGGTTATTAAATGTAGATATTAAGATACCTGCTTATACTCAAATATGCCGTCATCAAAACCACTTGCCACTCGATCTTTCTCCTATGAAACGAGATGTGCCTCATGTCGTGATCGATAGCACAGGCTTGAAAGTCTACGGTGAAGGAGAATGGAAGACAAGGTAGCATGGTGTCAGCAAACGATGTACTTGGATCGATGTGGATGCCCTCTACTGGGGAAATCGTAGCTGAAGAACTGACGACTGCTTGCGTCACGGATGCTGAAGTTTGTCCCCATTTACTCCATCAAATCGATGAGTCGATCAGCTCTGTCAGTATAGATGGCGCCTATGATCAAGCGCTCTGTTACCAAGCTTTGCAGGAGAAGCAAGCTCAAGTGAATATTTCATCCCGAAAAAATGCAAAGCTTTCAGAACAGGATAAAAACCTGTCTCGTGATCAGAATAGTCGTGCTATTCGACAAGTAGGCAGGAAACAATGGAAACAAGATGTCGGCTATCATCGCCGTAGTTTAACAGAAACAGCTAGGTATCGAATGAAACAACTGTTTGGGAGTCAACTTGCCTGTCGTTCTTTACGTCATCCAATAACGGAAGCCAGAATTCGATGCAAAGCATGCAATATCATGACTCAACTCGGGATGCCTCACTCAGTGCTGAGATAAAAAGACGTTGATAACATTCACTTCTCAACATCATTGCACTAAAATTTCTTTACGCAACAACGCCAATCAAAACACTACAAACTTGAAAGGGAACGATGGCAGGGTAAAGCAAAAAACCCTGCCTACTATTTTAATAAGGAACCCTCGATATTCTAGCTAAACCCACATTACTTAAAAAAATACTGATATGAAGTCTATTTTTACTTGACAGGAGAACACAATATTTTATACTGAATAAATCGATCCTTAGCTATTCACACATCGTCGAGGATTAAAAAAGCGTACCGCTATGTGCACTAACACAATAACGGTACTGGCCACAAACACTAAACTATACAGGAGATAGTGCTCATGCTTGAACACACTATAATAAAACTCATCACAAAAATAAACCCTTTTCGACATTTTTACAATAACTTATTGTTTAAAGATCGATTTCCTGTCGCCTTGATCCTCAATTTTGTCCGCACGACTGAATGATTTTATCATTGTATTGACAAAATAGTTTTCTACGGATTCGTTAAACGAACTACTCGTAGAGTCGATCACGTCCACAGGAGCTCCTCGCGTGTCAAAAAAGGACAATCATAATTTTATACGCCAAAAGGCCCTAGAGATTTTGTGCTTTTTAGGTATTTACACCCCAAACAAAAGACAACTACAGACCATAGAAAAATTAGTAAAGTGTTGGATCATACCTGTCACTTTATGCTTTAAAGATCATCTCACTCCACGTGAGCAAGATTGCCTATGGTATGCTGCCAAAGGATTTTCAGTGGCTAAAACCGCTGATATTTTAGGTATTCGCCATACGACGGTAAAACGCTATCGTGAAAATATTTTACAAAAAACACACTGCAATTCTATTTTAGAGGCCATCATTCAGTTAGGTTATTGGAGGCGTGCGGATTCAGTGTCTTGAATCCTTGCACATGATTATCACGGCTTTTCGGCCAATAGCATAAATATGGATACCACATTACTCTCCTGATCTTTGAGAAAAACAGGAGAATCAACATGCTAGACATCTATCAGCCAAAACCAACAAAAGGTTTACTCGTGGTTGAAGATCATCCAATTATACAAAGAACTTATCAAACGCAATTTCAACGCCTATGTTATAGCTTTGATGTAGTGAGCACAGGAAAAGAGGCATTACATGCCCTGATGGTTACCCATTATCGTTTAATATTATTGGATGTTGGGTTATCTGATATCGATGGTAGAGAACTGTGTCGCCGGATTCGAGAGGATATACCTTTAAACCACCTCCACCAACCTATTGTGATGGCATCCGCAGCCGGTGACTCAGTGAGGACAGATTGCTTACAGGCAGGTGCCCATCATTTTTTTATAAAAACTGATATTTTATCATCAAGCTTTAAGGTTATGCTTCAACACTATTTAAATTCTAGCCCATAATAGCCACCCTCCTCCTATCCTTAGAATAATAGGTTTTTATCCTGTTTATCTGGGGCCATAGGTTTAAGATGCGTGAGCTGCACACGACAGATGACTTTTTTAAGAAATTCTACCTACATTTACAAGAGATCTCTTACAGGTATATGAGCGATTCTCTTGTAGTTAATCCAAAGA
>JABABH010000245.1 GCA_014238325.1 Coxiellaceae bacterium
AATACCCAATGAACCAAATGGGCTGTGGATTGACGTTTATAGTCAAAAGCGCTCCAATTCCATAATAATATATGCATATTTTGTGCTTCAACGTATTGAGCAATGCGATGATTATAGGCACCATAAGGGGGTCGAAAACACAATGGAGTTTTACCAATAATTTTATAAATGATTAAATTCGGTTCAACAATCTCGGTATACAAAGCTTGCTCATCAAGGTGCACTAAAGCAGGGTGGCTCATAGAATGATTAGCAATCACATGACCTTCTGCGTTAATAGCCCGTACCAAGTCAGGGTGTTTTTGTGCTGACTCTCCTAGGATAAAAAAAGTCGCTTTAATATGATATCGCCTTAAGATGGCCAGAATTTGCAAAGTGTATCTGGGGTGTGGGCCATCATCAAAGGTGAGTGCAACACTATCTGGTTTAGGGTGAGTGCGTATGATGACTGGGCTGATTGGAGCTTGATCTGGGGAGGTGGGGGTGAGAGCCGGTTTTCTATGACTGCTTGTGTCTTGCGACGGTATGATCAGGAGTAGGCAGGAAATAATAACGAGTTTTACTATCCGTGTCGCGATAGGGGTACGAGCTTGAGATTGTCTTAATTTTGGCATATGATCGCGCTGTTATCCTTTTTTTGTCAGATTTGTCTATATCCGCGTAATATTTTTACTATAGTAAAAGAAACAAGCGTGTTTTAAGATAAATGATATAAACCGTCATATTTTTTGGAGAAAGCGTGATGAAAAAATTATTAAGCCTGACTTTGCTATCATTATGTGCCTACGGATTAGTGGGATGTGAACAACCGCAGTCAGATAAAGGGATGCAGGCTGCTCCCCAAAATGATTCCAGTCAATCGATGCCGATGAAGCATCAAGATGCTCAGCATCAAATGATGGATAGTGAGCAAGGGAAGTCATCGCCTAAGCAGGACGAAGCTATGACATCGACCGATAAGAAAAATACAGATGATTCAATGACTAAGGACAAGAAGCAGATGAAGCACAATACGCATCATATGCGTTCTCATCATGCTAAGAGCCGCTCATAATTTCTAAGCGTAAAGGGATGTAGCGGTGCTTGTATAGTGTGTTTGTTTTTCGATACAGTGCCCTAGCGTGCTATATGGGCACTGTTGAAAGTCATAGCAATGGCACCTGCATAGGGAAGTTAAAACTGTTCCCGCTTATCCTATTTCTGAACTAGGGGGACGCGCTAATAAGGCTTTCACAGCTTGCTTTGGGCTCAGATTTTCATAAAGAATTCTGTATACCATTTCAATAATAGGCGTCTCTATGGATAGTTTTTGCGCTAATTTGAGGATGAGGGGTGTATTGTATAATCCTTCAATAGCTTGCCCAATATCTTTTTTTGCATGTTCAATGCTATGACCTGAAGCAATAGCTATACCTAGCCTATAGTTTCTCGATTGGGTGCCTGTGCAAGTGAGGACAAGATCTCCGATTCCAGCTAAACCCATCAGCGTTTCTGGCGTCCCGCCTATAGCATGGCATAGGCGGCCCATTTCTTTTAGACCTCGAGTAATTAATGCTGCTCGAGCATTTGCACCTAATCCTAATTGATCGCTGATGCCCGTCGCAATTGCAAAGGTATTTTTAGTCGCACCGCAAAGTTCCATCCCAATCAGGTCGTCATTACGATACATCCTGAAATATGAGGAATGAAAGCACTGGCGTAAATCGGTAGAAAACTGTGTAGTATTGCTAGCAACACTAATAGCCGTGGGTAAGCCTGCAGCCACTTCGTGTGCTAAACTCGGACCTGATAGAATAGCGACCGCCTGATGCACGCTCAAACTATCAGAGACAGCTTCGTGTAGCCATCGTCCATCATGCGTGAGTCCTTTGGTTCCCCAGGCAATGCGCATATTTTTCTGTATATGCGGTCTCAGTAAGTTTAATAAGCTGGTAAAAGCAATACTGGGAACGGCAATAATAATATCTTGAACTCCGATCAGGCTAGCTTTCAAGTCATGATAAATCGAAAGATGTGTAGCGGGGAAAGGAGCTTGGGGTAAGTAGCGCTCATTGAGATGAGCTCTCTGCATATTCTTCGCATGTACAGCATCTTGAGTCCATAGTCGGGTCTCTTGCTGATTCCTTGCTAGTACCAGTGCAAGCGTTGTGCCCCAGGACCCAGCCCCCAATATGGTAATAGGTGCCATTTTTTCAATCACAAGTCTTTACGTGCTTCTTGACTTTCAGAAAAAACGTCACTAATGCACACGGTCATCGGTTTCCCCTGATTGCTTTTCTTCATTGCGGTTATGCTCTTCAAATAAGGCCTCAAAATTAACCGGTGATAAGTAAATATGTGGGAAATTTGCCTCAATCAGTGCTTTTGTGATGACTTGTCGGGCATATGGATATAAAATATTAGGGCAAAATATGCCATACATACGACGTACATCATCAGAAGGGAAATTTTTAATCAGAAAGATGCCGCTTTGTTGAACTTCAATTAAGAATACTATTCGTTCTTTAAGCTTAGCCGTTAAGATAACCGTTAAGGTCACTTCGTGCTGTTCTTCTGGCAAAGTTTTGGTCTTAATGTCCAGGTCCATATTGAGTTCTGGATTTTCTGATAATTCTGAATAGATTTCCGGAGCGTGTGGGACCTCCAGCGAAAGATCTTTGACATAGAGCTGTTTAATTGCAAATTCAGGTTCTATTTTTGGTGTTTCTTCAGCCATGATGGTCTCCAGTGAGTTGAGTGGTTATTGCTTCAAGCAAGCAAGATCTTGACAGCATTCAATCGGTATCTTTTTCCGATAGTAGTTTATCCAGATGATGGTTTCTTTCTAGTTCTAAAAGTTGATCAAAGCCACCGATAAGTTGATCATTGATAAAAATCTGTGGCACAGATCGCAGACCATGACTCCGCTTGAGCATGGCTTCTGTTTGCTCTTGAGATTGATCTATGCGTATTTCTTGGTAGCTGACCCCTTTTTGATCGAACAGAGACTTGGCATTCAGGCAATAAGGGCAATTGGAGCGCGTATAAATTTCAATTTTTAGAGTCATAATAGTTTAAACTAATAGTGCATTATTTACTTTATAATGGGCATGCTAGCACTTTTCCAGGCACGCATACCACCTGCCAGTATATATATTTTTTTAAGACCAGCTTGCTGTAACTGAGCGACCAGTTTAGGTGCTTGTGTACCGAGCGCACAGACCAGGATAATCGATCGTTGTTTATATTTTTTTAGATGCATGAGTAGGGTATCAGCACGAGAAGCTGGTATGGAAATAGCGTTAATAACATGCCCATTCTGGAATTGCTCTTCGGTCCGAATATCTATAATGACCGCCTTTTCATGGTTGACTAAGGCCACGACTTGTTCAGCTGTGAGTTGAGAGTTACCTGAGGCTCGATTGGGATTGCGAATTTCTATCACAATCAAAGCAATAATGGCAAGAGCCAGAATGCTGACCCATATCCAGTGATGTATAATAAATTCAGTAAGCTGCTGCATAGTTCGCCAGTATATATGGAAAATTTAGAGAGTCTGTTTAAATTACTTCCCATGAGGATGTGGATCATGGGGCCACCAAAACTTGGGTGGATTATATCATAATTGCATGATTTGATACTAGCCACAGATTTGCTGGAGTCGTCTGCATTTTTTCAAGAAAGGGGAAATTTTTGTCGAGGATATTGAAAAAAATGAATAAAATTGCAGTATTTGCCCCTGGGAATTGGGCAGAAGGATACGATGCCTTGCAACAAACCTTGGCGTGCCACCACCTCAATAGAGGTGAATTTTTGTGCGAAGCTATCGCTGCCTATGCGACACCATCTTTCAAAAGTTTATCGCTGGCAGATCAGCTGAGGGAACGGGCCTTGAAGTTGTTTGAATATCTATCTGATCCAGCAATTGACGTCATTTGGTGCCTAAGGGGTGGGTATGGGACGCTTCAAGTCTTACAGGCTTTATTGCAGCATCATCATACAGCCTTAGCTCGTTTATTCGGATTGTCAAAATGGGTGATGGGTTTTAGTGATTGCTGTCATCTACTCAACTGGGTTGCAAGCTATGGCATGGTAGCCATACATGGCCCCGTTTTTTCAGATTTGAGGCAGCCCTTAGCACAGAATCCTGGCTGTCGGTTGCTATTAAACAGGCTGCAAGGGGGGCAGTCCCTCACCTATCGGATACCCTTACAATGCTTATGGGGTTCATCAAGAGTCGCTTCAATGCCCGTGTTGGGGCAGGTTGTGGGTGGTAATTTATCCAAACTGGTAGAAGCATTTGGCTATGCCCGTTACCCGGGTAAAAAATCTGCCTATGTAGGTCGAGATTGCTATCCTAGACCGACGGAAAATAAGGCTTTTTACCCCTTGTCAGAGGATTTGCAAGCCAGCATTCGACCTGACATCAAAGATCGTATTGTGTTGCTAGAAGATACAGAAGAGACATCTGAGACCGTGGCGCATATGCTGCATTATTTATTGGATTCAGGGTGCTTACGAAATATAAGGGCTCTACTATTTGGGCGATGCACAGGTATAGCTGAAGACACATGGCTCACTTTCCTGAACGATTGGTTAGAAGCATATAGTGGTCGTATCACCTACCCTGTCTTTTATATATCGGGCGTGGGTCATAGGGGCAAGAATTATCCCATTAATTTTAGTGGGCCTGTTAAGTTAACTTGCCATGAATTTGTTGTGCAAGATAATGGTACTGAAACGATGTGTTTGTAGATGGAATGGGTATATTTCAAGCTGGAGGGAGGGTGACTATGATCGTGATAGGGCGGCAATCGCTTGTTGTATATTTTCTTCTGGGCGTAAGGTGAGCACTTCATAGCCGGTTTCGGTGACTGCAATGGTGTGTTCCCACTGAGCTGAGAGCCGACGGTCTTTAGTGATGACTGTCCAGCCATCTTGGAGCAATTTGATGTAGCGTTTTCCTGCATTGAGCATGGGTTCAATGGTAAAAGTCATACCGGGTATCAGACGCTCTCCTGTGCCGGGTTTGCCATAGTGTAAGACTTGTATCTCAGGCTCGTGGAAGACGGTTCCAATGCCATGACCACAGTATTCACGAACGATGGAGTAATGATTTTTTTCTGCATAGGATTGAATAATGGCAGCAATATCGCCTAAGTATCCACCTGGTTTGACCGCTGAGATGCCGAGGTATAAACATTCTTGGGTAACCCGTACTAATCGTTGTGCATGTGCAGGAATTTTTCCAACAGCATACATTTTGCTGGTGTCACCATGATAGCCATCTTTAATCACCGTCACATCGACATTCACAATATCGCCTTCTTTAAGTAATCGGTCGTTGGGAACGCCATGGCATACGACATGATTGGTTGATGCACAAATGGATTTAGGGAAGCCACGATAATTTAAAGGGGCGGGAATGGCCTGCTGTACTTCTGTGATGTGCTGGTGACAAATACGATTGAGTTCGTCGGTAGTGATGCCGGGCCTCACCCATGGCTCAAGGGTGATGAGGACGTCAGCAGCCAGTTTACCAGCAATACGCATTTTTTCTATGGCGGCTGGAGTCTTTGGGGTGATAAACATAGCGTCGGAGTATAGGGCTGGGGGCATACGGGTGCAACTGTTATGGTGTGAGGGCTAAATAGGCGAATCGAAATTGACTGGTACCCATATAGACGATGGGCCGAGAAATATCCATAAGGTTTTTCACAGATACACTGAATAACCTTGTTGATAAGTGGGTGAATTAAGTATGTAATGTAATGATTATATTAATGATTTTGTTAAAAAGTTCATTTTTTGCTCAAATTTAAGATTGTCTTGAAAATGGCTGTATCATATTTGAACTGGTTGCCTCGATTAGGAGCGGGTTTTTATCCTTGTGGGCCAGCTTTCAGCTACGGCTGTTATATGCCTCTTATGAGCCGCTTGTTCTTCGTCTATGTCTGTGATATAACTGCGCAAAATAAAATACACACACGTTTTGATACGTCATTCTGGGTGCTTGTATCCTTCTGCTAGGCGAATACAAGTTGAATGATGAAGGCGTGGAGGCGGTCTTAGATCAGACCATTCAACCCGGAGAAAGCATATGTCAGTTACTATGTCTGAAATGTTAGAGGCAGGTGTTCATTTTGGACATCGGACACGTTATTGGAATCCTAAAATGGCGCCCTATATTTTTGGTATTCGCCATCATATCCATATCATTAATTTAGAAAAAAGTTTGCCTTTGTTTAGAGAGGCCGCTTCGTTTATCTATGAATTGGCTATTAAACGAGGAAAAATATTATTTGTGGGCACCAAATTTGTCGCTCGTTCCATTATTCGTGAGGAAGCCACGCGCTGTGGTATGCCCTTTGTCGATTATCGTTGGTTGGGTGGCATGTTGACGAATTATAAAACGATCAGACAATCGATTAAGCGTCTTGTGCACTTGGAAGAGAAATTGGCTGCTAAGGATAAATTAACGGGCATGACCAAAAAAGAGGTTCTGCACCTAACCCGTGAACGAGAAAAATTAACAGCTGTTTTATCCGGTGTCAAAAATATGGGAGGCTTACCGGATGCACTATTCATCTTAGGGGTGGGTGAAGAGAAAATTGCTGTGCAAGAAGCTAATCGACTCAATATTCCGGTCATTGGCGTGGTGGATACCAATAATGATCCAGCCGGTATTGATTATTGCATTCCAGGTAATGATGATGCGATTCGCTCTATTCGTTTCTATTGTAAACATATGGCCGATACGATTATTGAAGCTCACGAGAGCTTAGAGCTTGAAAAATCTGTTGAAGTAGAAAAAACAGAAGAAACGCCAGTATTGGTGAAGCGGGTCATTGTGAAAAAGTCGAAAGTACCGAGCGATGCGTCTTTAAAAGAGACAGGATTGAATCCTGAAACATCTGGCTCAGAATCAGGGCAGGTTATTCAAACGCATGCGACTGCTTCGGATCACGCTTCTAACGATGCACCTTCAGATAAAAAACCAGCATCAGAAGACGCAGTAAGTAGTGCGAAAACGGATCCGTCTGAATCGACGAAAAATGTCACGAATCTTGAGCATGCTGAGGAGAAAAAACCAGCCACGGATGCTGAACGCGAGCTGTCAGATGATAAGGATAAATCCTAGCACCAATATATTGACTGTCCAGGTGAGCTTCTCCTAGACAATATACCAACACGATAGATCACAATGAGGTAAGGCATGGCGACCACAGCAGCGATGGTGAAGGCACTCCGGGAACGTACGGGTGCGCCGATGATAGACTGTAAAAAAGCTTTGGATGAGACGAATGGAGATATTGAGGCGGCGATTGACGTTCTCAGGAAAAAGGGCCGTGCCGTCGCGGCAAAACGAGCAGGCAAAATAGCGGTAGAAGGCGTGATTGTGATTGCAGTCAGCGAGGATCAGACAAAAGCCTTTATGATGGAATTAAATTGTGAGACGGATTTTGTCGCACGTGATCCTAGTTTTACTAAGTTTGCTTATCGTACAGCTGAGTGCGGTTTAGCAGCGCAAGCTCAAGATGTCGAGACTACTTTAGCCTTAGTTCCGGATCCTAATACAAAGGAGTCTATTGACGATTTAAGACAAGCTCTCATTGGAAAAATTGCTGAGAATATACAACTGCGACGTGTTGTATGTTTATCGGTGCATGGTATGGTCGGCTATTATTGCCATGGCCAGCGTATTGGTGCGATTGTTGCAATGGACCAGCCAAATCCGGCCTTAGGTAAGGATATTGCAATGCATATCGTCGCTTCTAACCCTCTTGCTGTATCGATAGATGATGTACCCAGTCAATTTATTGAGCGAGAAAAAAGTATTGTATTAGAACAGGCCAAAAATTCAGGTAAGTCGGATGCTATTATTGAGAAAATGGTCTCTGGTCGTGTGAATAAAATTTTAAAAGAAGTGAGTTTGCAAGAACAGCCTTTCTTTAAGGATCCTGATATTTCAGTGGGCCAATTACTAGCTAAAGAAAATGCGGCTATATCCTCATTTGTGCGTTACGAATTAGGTGAAGCTCTTGTCTAGTTTTATGAGAGAGGGGCGGAATATTTTTCGTGCGCTGTCTCGTCTTAGTATGGGAGCTATACATGTCTGAAGGTACTCAACCTTTATATCGTCGTGTACTGCTTAAAATGAGTGGGGAAGCCTTAATGGGAGACGGGGAGTCGTTTATTGATTCTCGGGTTCTCGACCGTTTGGCCAATGACGTTGCTATGGTGTACCGTTTAGGGGTAGAGATTGCTATTGTTATCGGTGGAGGGAATTTTTTTCGAGGTGCTGCTCTTGAGGAAGCGGGTATACATCGTATTACAGGCGATGATATGGGCATGTTGGCTACCGTGATTAACGCATTAGCGTTAAGGGATTCATTTGAGCGCTCAGGATTGCCTGTGCGTATTTTGTCAGCGATTCCGATTACCGGTGTTGCTGACCCTTTTGATCGCCGTAAAGCTGTGCATCACCTTAAACAAGGTCGGATAGTTTTATTTGCAGCCGGAACAGGAACGCCGCTGGTGACGACCGATTCAGCAGCCAGTTTACGTGGTATTGAAATCGATGCAGATGTGGTTTTAAAAGCTACACATGTGGATGGTGTTTATTCTGATGACCCCCTGAAGAATAAGGATGCTACCTTATTTCGGCGCCTGACTTACCAAGAGGCACTAAAAAAAGAGTTAGCGGTGATGGATTTACCGGCATTTTGTCAGTGCCGTGATCATCAGATGAAACTACGTGTCTTTAATATTAACAAAGAAGGCGCATTGTGGCGGGTTATCATGGGTGAATCAGAAGGAACTCTCGTATCTGGAGAAGGTGAATCATGCTGAATGAGATTATTGGCCATGCCGAAGAGCGTATGTCTAAAGGCCTTGAAGTGTATCAATCTGACCTGTCTAAGTTAAGAACGGGTCGTGCGCATCCCAGTTTTTTAGAACATATAAAAGTCAATTACTACAATGCTGATACCCCCTTAAACCAAGTGGCAGCTATTGCAATAGAAAACCCTCGCCTTTTGTCGGTGATCCCTTGGGAAAAGAGTATGGTGGCTGCCATAGAAAAAGCGATTCGTGCTTCTGATTTAGGGCTGAATCCTAATGTAGCGGGCATGACAATTTATGTGCCGTTACCAGAGTTAACCGAAGAGAGCCGTAAAAAATTAAATCGTGTGGTGCGAGAAGAATCTGAAAAGGCTCGGACCGTAACGCGTACTTTTAGACGCGATGCTAATCATGCGTGCGATGAGTTATTGAAGGAAAAAACTATTAGTGAAGATGAGTGTCGTGATACCAAGGTAAGAATACAAAAATTAACCGATAATGCTATTGCGCGTATTGATAAAATGATGCATGAAAAAGAAGCTGATTTAATGCGTATGTAATGCGACATGATAGATCTTCATGGAGACGGAGATGGAGGTAGCTCATCGCATAGGCGAGCCTTCATACTCCCATATACAAGACGATTTTTCTGCGTTCATAACCTAGTTTGAATACAGGACAAGCAGAGTACCATGGCTAAGCTGCCTAGACATATTGCAATTGTAATGGATGGTAATGGACGTTGGGCCATACGTCGTTCCTTGGCACGTGCAGCGGGCCATGAGTCGGGCGCACGTGTTGTGCGAGATATTGTACAATATGCTGCTGAGCGTCGTATCGAGGTCTTGACCTTATTTGCTTTTAGTCTTGAAAATCGATTGCGACCAGCTTCAGAAGTTAATTTTTTGATGCGTTTGTTTCTTCGTGCGCTCCAAGAGAATACGGCTAAGCTCCATGAAAACAATATTCGTTTGCGTATTATTGGTGACTATCGTCAATTTGATTCCGCATGGCGGCAACAAGCAAAAGCTTCTCAGGATTTAACTCAAGCTAATGACGGCTTAACCCTCGTGATTGCTATACATTATAGTGGTCGCTGGGATATTACGCAGGCTGCTTCTCAGTTATGTGCAGCTGTACAGCGAGGTGATATTCAGAGAGATTCGATTACACCTGCTATTTTCGAACGTTATTTGACCTTATCGGATATGCCCGATCCTGATTTATTGATTCGTACAAGCGGGGAGCAACGACTGAGTAATTTTATGCTCTGGCAATTTGCATATACTGAAATTTATTTTACGCCGTTGTGCTGGCCTGAATTTGATCGTAAAGCTTTTGATGATGCATTGGCTTTTTATCAAAGACGAAAGCGTCGTTTTGGCCGGATCCCTGAGCAGATGGAACAAGAATATGCTTAAGTTGCGTTTATATACCGTGGCACTGGCATTGCCTCTATTACTGGCTGCTATATTTTTTTTACCGACCCTAGGCTTTGAAATATTAATAGGGATTATCGTCGGATGGGTCGCTTGGGAATGGTCGCAGTTTGCTACGACGAAACGCGTATGGCGTCAAACGTATACCCTAGTACTGATGATGATATTAGCTGTTTTAGGTTATATATTATCACCCTTATCGGCTATAGGTTTATCCAAGCTATTTTTCTTTTATGCGTGTTGTGGGGTCGTATTATTTTGGCTGTGGCCCATAGCCAGTGTGATGGGTTATGCTAAATATGATGCTCCCTTGGGTTTCCAATATCCGAGTATCATTATGCTATTTGGTGGTATTGCGCTACCCATGTGTTGGATATCGATTATTTTATTAAGAGCATATAGCGGTCCATCAGGTTTGTTGTTTTGTTTAATCCTTATTTGGTCGGTTGATATAGGTGCTTATAGCTTGGGACGAATGATGGGGAAGACAGCTTTGTTGCCACGTGTGAGCCCGAAGAAAACCTGGGAAGGATGTTGGGGTGGTTTTGGACTATGCCTGTTTATTCTAGTGATCGCTGTTTTGATATCGCATCATTATATCCTGCTTTGGTTAGGGCCAACCTTAGTATTATTAGCAGTCTTCGGGGATTTATTTGAGAGCATGTTGAAGCGACAGTGTCATATAAAGGATAGTGGTAAAGTGTTGCCAGGCCATGGAGGTATGCTAGATCGCTTTGATAGCATGATGCCAGCTATGCCTCTTTGCCTTTGTTTTGTATTAGGCTTAAAAAATGGATTATTTTAGTCTGTTCATAACTGATCTTAGATCGGACTTGCAAAAGTTGCCATTTTTTTCATAGCTTTGCTAAAAAGCATGGGATATGTCATCATGGGGTCCTAGCTTGGCGCTTTACGGAAATAGCTCCAGCTTTAGCGGTCTGGCGATATATTGCTTTGATACAAACGATGCTTATCTATAAGGGAAAAGGATATGCTGGTATTTATTCTTGCTTTTGTTATACTCGTACTATTAGTCTTTTTATTCTCCTCCTGTAAAGTCTTAAATGAATACGAGCGTGGAGTCGTCTTTTTTTTGGGTCGTTTTCAGGACGTTAAGGGTCCTGGCCTAGTGGGCTTAATGCCGCTTATGCAAACGATGGTGCGTGTTCAACTGCGAACAGTTGTGATGGATGTGCCCAGTCAGGATGTGATTTCTCAAGATAATGTATCGATGCATGTCAGTGCCGTGGTTTATTTTCGTGTCTGCAATCCTGAATACGCGATCATTCAGGTAGAGAGTTATTATGATGCAACGCGCCAGTTAGCGCAAACAACGTTGCGTTCTGTATTGGGGCAGCATGATTTGGATGAAATGCTCTCGAAACGCGAAAAATTGAACCATGATATAAAAAAGATCTTAGATGCAGAAACTGAGGCCTGGGGTATCAGCGTCTCGCATGTTGAAATTAAGCGCATTGATTTAGAAGAAAGTATGGTACGTGCGATTGCACGTCAAGCTGAGGCAGAGCGGGAGCGTCGTGCAAAAGTCATTAATGCAGAAGGGGAGTTTCAGGCCTCCGAGCGTTTACGTGAAGCAGCGGAAATTCTGACTCAGCAGCCACAAGCTTTGCAGCTGCGTTATTTGCAAACGCTGATGGATTTGGCAAATGACAAAACCTCTACCATTATTTTTCCCGTACCGATAAATTTGATTGACCTTTTTCAAAATAAGCGTTGATGCATATCCATGCAACCCTTAATGGTTCTATAGCCAAAACGTCCTTCCATTCAACCGTCTTGATCTGAGTTATTTTCAACCTATGGCTTGAAAATAGATGCCAGAATCGATCATTTTTATCTCATTACGACGCTATGCTTTAATTCAAGCATTGGATGTTGTTTGTCAATATGAGAGCGTAGCTACAAATAGGAGCATATGGATTCAAGGTTCAATGCATCTTGAAGTGAGATGGGTATATCATGATGTGTTGATCCGGATAGTGCAACTTAGCTCAGGTGGCGATATAGTAGACCTTTAAAGAGCTAGAAAGAGTACGGCATTATGTTTAAAATTGTAGCAGATCGTCGCATCCCTTATTTGCAAGAATTGTTTGGTCCCTATGGGGAACTGATTGAAATACCGGGAACCCGAATCGGTGCAAAGGACCTGAAGAATGCAGACGTGTTATTAACCCGTACCGTGACGCCAGTCAATGCAGCTTTATTGCAAGGTTCTGCAGTCGAGTTTGTGGGTAGTACGACAGGGGGGCATGACCATATTGATGCTGCTGCTTTAAAAACATTGGGTATGACTTGGGCTTACGCGCCGGGTTCGAATGCTCAAGCCGTTGCGGAGTACGTCTTATGTTGTATCGCTGCTTTGCGTCAAGAGTCTGATAGATTATGTGATCCTGTTTCAATTGCGGTTATGGGTGTGGGACATGTAGGCTCGCGGGTGGCGCATACCTTGTCGACCTTTGGTTTTGAAGTATTGCTCTACGACCCACCGCGTGCGATTCGAGAATGTAGTTTTGAGTCAGTCTCTCTTGAGGACACTCAAGGGGCAGATATCATCTGCGTTGTGACGCCACTGACATGGACTGGGTCTTATCCAACCTACCACATGATTGATGCTCATTATTTAGAAGGCATGCGAGCAAAATATCCTATTTTGATCAATGCTGGCAGAGGAGCTGCTATTAATAATGAAGCACTATTAAAGGTAATACAGGAGGGTCGTGTTAAGGCTTGTTTAGATGTTTGGGAGCATGAACCCAATATTAGCAGCGAGTTGTTGAAAAATAGTATCATTGGAACACCGCATGTAGCCGGTTATACCCGGTTAGCAAAATGGCGTACTGTCTATCATGTGTATCGAGAGTTTCTCAAGCATTTCCACCTAGATGATCATCGAGGATGGGAGCCGACTTCGACAGCTCTTAATACGAAACAAAATTTGGATATTTCAGATTGTGAGACTTGGGAATCGGTACTGTTGAAAGTTTATAATCCCATGCATGATACCGAAGGTTTGCAGCATGCAGCATCGTCTGACCCTCATAATATGGCCTCTGTGTTTCAGCAATTACGGAGAGTATATCCTCGACGCCATGAATTTTCACAGATTCTTTTGACCTCGACGCTGACAGCAGCACTCAAGGAAAGTTTAGCACATCTCAATTTTGATTTTGGATAATGGAGTATTTGCTGTTTTTGTGACCCGAGAGTATACTTCAGTGCGATTGGCAAGCCTATGTAGGATAGGCGTTGGCTACCTTGATATCTATTTTTGTTGGGATTAGCTTCGTTAAATGGCAAGGCATGCGGCAAAAATAATCATGATATCGTCCATATTTTTAGAGATTCAGTATGCTCGAAAGACCGTATTATCATCGTGTACCTGCTTATGTGGCCTTGGAAGATGGTACAGTTTTTTTTGGCCGTTCCGTGGGTGCACCCGGTCAGTTTGTCGGTGAGGTAGTCTTTAATACTTCGATGACGGGTTATCAAGAGATGGCGACAGACCCGTCTTATGCTGGCCAAATTATTGTGTTTACGACTCCACATATCGGTAATGTTGGGGTGAATGAGGATGACGTAGAGTCCTCGCGTATATGGGCTGGAGGGCTGGTTATGCGAGAGTATTCGCCTATCGTCAGCAGCTGGCGTTCGCAAAAGTCTTTATCTGAGTATTTATGTGCTCAAGGTGTCATCGGGATGACAGGCGTAGATACCCGTAGCTTAACGCGTTTGATTCGTGAAAAAGGGGCGCTACGGGGTTGTTTAATGGCCGGAGAAGCTGCAAATGCTGCGCAAGCCTTAGCGGCTGTGAATGTTTATGTGGATCGACTCAAAGAAACTCAAGATGAAGATATGACAGCTTGGGTGACTTCTCAAGTTATCAGGCCATGGACTACCGGAACTTGGGGTGGATGCTTATCTCAAGATAGCAACACTTTGGGTGCTCCGCATGTGTTGGTTTATGATTTTGGTGTTAAGGAACAGATCTTACGTTTGTTAGTCGATGTGGGTTGTCGTGTGACCGTATTGCCAGCACGAACGACCATGAAAAAGGCTTTGGCATTACAGCCGGATGGGGTTGTTTTTTCGAATGGTCCTGGGAATCCTGCTGCCTGTTCTGATGCGATTCTCATTCTTCAACAGTTCTTGGACCAATCGATACCCGTACTGGGTATTTGCTTAGGATTTCAATTATTAGCTTTAGCGTGCGGTGCAAAAACCTGTAAGATGAGCTATGGTCATCATGGTGCGAATCATCCTGTTAAAAATTTAACAACGGGTAAAGTAGCTATTACCTCTCAAAACCATGGTTTTATGGTCGAGGCCAACACCTTGCCCTCGTCTCTTACGGTAACGCATCGCTCATTATTTGATGATACGATACAGGGCATTGCTCACGAGCATAAGCCGGCGATTGCTTTTCAGGGGCATCCGGAAGCGAGTCCGGGTCCTGACGATATGCATGATGTTTTTCTCGATTTTCTTCATTTAATGTCTCAATATACGGCTCGGCCGACGGTTTAGGGGTATGCCTAAAAGAACTGATATAAATAGTATATTAATTATTGGCGCGGGACCTATCGTGATTGGTCAGGGCTGTGAATTTGATTATTCAGGTACGCAGGCTTGTCAAATTCTTCGCAAAGAAGGGTATCGAGTGATTTTAGTCAATTCGAATCCAGCCACGATTATGACGGATCCAGATATGGCTGATGCCACTTATATTGAACCTATTCATTGGCGGGTCATCGCTCAAATTATTGAACAAGAAAAGCCAGATGCGCTTTTACCCACAATGGGTGGGCAAACTGCCTTAAATGTGGCGTTAGATTTGGTGTCTGAGGGTGTGCTCGCCCAGCATCAGGTGGCATTGATTGGTGCATCACGAGAAGCTATTGATAAAGCTGAAGATCGCGGTTTATTTCTTGAAGCTATGAAAAACATTGGTTTGAAAACTGCACGCTCTGCTTCAACCAAGACCCTATCCGGTGCGTGGGAAATTTTAGAGACCTTGGGCTTTCCGGCAATTATTCGACCGTCCTTTACTTTGGGGGGGACGGGTGGCGGCATTGCTTATAATCGTGATGAGTTTTTATACCTATGCGAACAAGGTTTAGATTTATCGCCGACTCATGAAATTTTAATTGATGAGTCCCTTTTGGGATGGAAAGAATTTGAGATGGAGGTTGTGCGCGATAGGCATGATAATTGCATTATCGTGTGTAGCATCGAAAATCTAGATCCGATGGGTGTGCATACAGGTGATTCTATTACGGTTGCTCCAGCTCAAACTTTGACAGACAAAGAGTATCAACGTATGCGCCATGCTGCCATTTTGGTTTTGCGTGAAATTGGCGTCGATACGGGTGGTGCCAATGTGCAGTTTGCGATTAATCCGGCTAATGGCGATATGGTCGTGATTGAAATGAATCCGCGAGTATCGCGTTCCTCTGCGTTAGCCTCGAAAGCAACGGGATTTCCGATTGCTAAAATTGCAGCACAATTATCCGTTGGCTATACCTTAGATGAATTATTAAATGATATGACAGGTGGGAGCACACCTGCTTCTTTCGAACCGGCACTTGATTATATCGTGACGAAAATTCCACGATTTAATTTTGAAAAATTTCCACAAGTGAGCACTGATCTCACGACGCAAATGAAATCCGTGGGTGAAGTGATGGCTATAGGCCGAACTTTTCCTGAATCTTTACAAAAGGCCATTCGCGGATTGGATATGGGTCGTTGTGGATTGGAGAGCCAGCTACCTCAAGATGCTCATCTTGAGGTAGATGCAGTGCTTCATGAGAAAATTAAATATGCCTTGCGTTTTCCAGGACCGGATCGTTTATGGCATGTGGCAGATGCCTTTCGCCTGGGATTGAGTGCGGAAGAAATTTTTGGATATACTAAAATTGATCCTTGGTTTTTAGCCTATATTGAACGCTTGGTTGAGGTAGAGCATCAGCTCTTACAAAAAGAACTCGATGATATATCTGCTCAGACATTATGGGATTTAAAGCGACAAGGGTTTTCTGATCAGCGTTTATCGCAATTATTGCATACCACAGAAGCAGCTGTACGCCACTGTCGCCATCAGTATGCTATTCGTCCTGCATACAAACGAGTCGATACGTGTGCGGCGGAGTTTGCGACAGAAACCGCTTATTTTTATTCGACTTATGAAGAAGATAATGAATGCAGGCCAACGGATCGTCAAAAAATTATGATTTTGGGCAGTGGACCTAATCGCATTGGTCAAGGCATTGAATTTGATTATTGTTGTGTACATGCCGCATTGGCGATTCGTGAGTTGGGTTATGAAACGATTATCTTAAATTGTAATCCAGAGACGGTATCGACGGATTGCGATATTTCTGATCGCTTGTATTTTGAGCCATTAACCTTGGAAGACGTATTAGAAATTGCCAGCATAGAAAAACCTTTTGGTGTGATTGTGCAATATGGTGGCCAAACTCCTCTGAAATTATCGCGGGATTTGGAGAAAGCGGGTGTGCCGATTATTGGTACGTCACCTGATGCTATTGGTCATGCTGAAGATCGCGAGCGTTTCCAGGGCTTGATCAATGACTTGGGATTGCAACAGCCACCGAATGGTATTGTGCGTAGCGTGGAAGAGGGGTTGCGTTTAGCTAAAGTATTTGCTTACCCGATGATTGTTCGACCTTCTTATGTGTTGGGTGGCCGTGCGATGAAGGTGGTATACAGTGAGCAAGAGCTGACGGACTACATGACGCAGGGTTTAGAAATTTCATCTTCCGCCTCTCTATTGCTGGATCATTTTCTGGATGATGCCATTGAGGTCGATATCGACGCTGTCTCAGATGGACACGATATCTTGATTGGAGGTATTTTAGAGCATATTGAACAAGCTGGTGTTCATTCTGGTGATTCATCTTGCACACTGCCTCCTCATAGTCTAGACCCCAGTATTCAGGATCAACTGCGTGATCAAATGTGTCAATTGGCAAAAAGCCTGGGAGTCATTGGGCTGATCAACGCGCAGTTTGCGATACAAGGTGAGAATATCTATGTATTAGAAGTTAACCCACGAGCGTCGCGCACGATTCCCTTTTATGCCAAAGCGACTGGTGTACCATTAGCTAAGATAGCTGCTTGTTGTATGGTGGGCATATCCTTGCGTGAACAAGGTTACGAGACTGAATGCATCCCACCCTATTTTTGTGTCAAAAAACCTGTATTTCCATTTAATAAATTTCCTGGTGCTGATCCGATTTTGGGGCCAGAAATGCGCTCGACCGGAGAAGTGATGGGCATTGCAGATAGCTTTGGTCGTGCATTTTCAAAAGCACAATTCGCAGCGGGAGACAGGATGCCTAAGGATGGATGTGCTTTTATCAGTGTACGGGATGCGGATAAGTCGCGCGTCGTGAAATTAGCACGTCAATTTCAAGAGAGTGGGTTTCGATTAGTGGCCACTCATGGTACGGCGATGGTGTTAAAAATAGCAGGTTTGGATTGTGCGCTTGTGCATAAGGTTTTAGAAGAGCGCCCCAATATTGTTGATATGATCAAGAATGGCGATATTCATTTTATTGTTAATACGACAGAGAGTGATCAAGCGATTAAAGATTCCCATATTATTCGTAGCAGTGCTATTCAACATAAGGTTTGTTACACTACGACCTTAGCCGGTGGAGAAGCTGCCATGCTTGCCTTGCAAGTTGGCGATCCCTGTGGAGAAGAGGTGCAGTCTTTACAAGACTTGCATCGTCAGTGCAGGGCAGTGGCTGAATAATCGGGTAGCGACGATGATGCATCAGCCATCTTTAATAAGATCAATAACAGTTATAGTGAGAGATAATTCCGATGTCCACAACTTTCCCCATTACGCTCAAGGGGTCGCAGGAGCTAAAAGAAAAATTGAAGTTTCTAAAAACGGTGAAACGGCCTAGTGTTATTTCAGCTATTGCTGAGGCACGTGCACATGGTGATTTAAAGGAAAACGGAGACTATCACGCTGCGCGTGAGGAACAAGGCTTATTAGAGGCGCGTATTTTGTACCTTGATAATATCCTGGAAAACTGCCAAGTTATTGATATTAAAAAAATTCCAAATGAAGGTAAGGCGGTCTTCGGCTCAACCGTCTCGATACGTAACTTAGATACCGAGACGGAGGAGACGTATCAGATTGTGGGCATCGATGAAGCCGATAGCAAGACGCATAAAATTTCAGTCGTTTCCCCGATGGCACGTGCCATGATAGGCAAGCATATAGGTGATGAGTTTAGCCTAAACACCCTAACTGGTGTGAAAAATTATGAGCTCGTCTCAGTAGAGCATCTTTAGTATTGCTCTGGGTTGTCCAGCCATTTGATATTGCAACCTAGCCCAGGTTTTTGATCTGGATTCACTGGTTTGTCAGCCAAGATACAATTCAACGCAGCACAGAGGTCTTCACCTGTCACAGGAATGTCTTTACCTGGGGTAGAAGCATCAAAGCGACCTCTATAGACACAAGCTAAATTTTTGTCGAATACAAAAAAATCAGGTGTGCAGGTGGCCTGATAAGCTTTGGCGACTTCTTGTGTTTCATCATAGAGATAAGGGAAAGGATACATGAATACCTTCGCCATGGCCTGCATGTCTTCTGGCGCATCCTCTGGATAATTGGTGATATCATTAGAACTAATCGCTATGAATTGCATGCCTTTTTCCTGGTATCGACTTGCGACCTTAGTCAAAGGCTCGTGAATATGTTTAACAAATGGACAATGGTTGCACATAAAGATAATAACGGTTGCAACCGGCGATTTTAATGTTTTCAAAGAGACCATTTTTTCGCTTACCGTATCGAGTAAGCAAAAGTCGGGGGCTATGGTGCCCAAATCAATCATTTTAGAAACTGTCAGTGACATATCTTATCCTAACTTTAAAGTGTGAAAGGGTTGTCCGCTACCGGCACCGTCTCCGATAGGTTGGGCGGTTGATATTATTGTAGAGGCTGATGTTGTCAGCTTCCAGGCAGATATGCTAACACATTTTTTCTGCTAAGCAGTACCATAGCACAGAGAGCTTAGCAGGATGAACGATCCGTTAGTTGGAGCTGCCCATCTAGATTTTATAGGGTAGTTCATAGTGATGCTATCAACCTTCCCATGCCTAAAGCCTGCGAGTTAACAGCTTTCTGTTGCATGACCCTGGGTATGAAGAGCCATGCTTCTGTTTGATAAGAGCGCAAGTTTCCCTTATAATAAAAAAAGACTTGAGATTTTATGGACGAAGTTCAGGCTTTCAGATAAAAATTTTGAGATGAGGAGTGGTTCATATGCAAGATACCCGTAAAAAAAACATCACCATCGAGGCCTGTGATAACTTTATTAAATTGCATAAAATAGACTCTGCAAAACCCTCTTCTTCTCCGGGGATAGATCTGCGCCGAGAAGACCTTAAGGTTGATATCGATAATACATCTTACCGGCTCACTGAGGAAATCTATCAGGCCGCGAGACGCAGGGGTATGGTTGCTTCTTCTCTCACAGAGGAACAAACAGAAGTTTGTATCAGAGATTTTTTCAAAGAGAATTGTAAAAATATTGAGCAGAAAAACAGATTAGATGCATTCACGAATTTTTTGCATACCGACATGCATCAAGCTACCTGGCTCGTTCCACTCACCAACCAAATTACATTCGATGCATCCGATGCTGGGTTTCTTACAGGTTTTTCGGAAAATTTCTCCAACACACGAACAGTTCACTGGTATTTAGATACGGATCATTGGAGATTCACAGCTATAGAATCTGTTCAATTAAAAGAGGTTAAGCTTCAAACACATGATCTTGACCTACATCCCTTCTCTCAAACGACTCCCTATCTAAGTGGCCGGCTGAACATCGAATTTCACCTTGATGAGGCTCAGGGGAAATGGGTGCGGTCGAAAGAAAACCCGTCTGTGATGCTTTGCATTGATGAAGATGCTTGTGAGGAGGTTCGCCAGAAGGCTACTCAGTTGCTGGCCGATCAGTCGTCACCAAAAACAGCAGAGAATATATTTGCTACGTGGTTGATATTCAGGATATTGAGAGCTATTTTGGAGAAAATTTCTTCTGCCATTCATAACAATAGTACATCACCTGCTTCAACTGGGGTTGTACCTCCTGAGCTCGGGATGTTTGCTCTGGACAAGCATATTAAAGAGCGAATCACAGAAGCAGACGAGGAGAGACCTCATGTTGTTGCGGCAGCTGCGTGAGCTTGGGAATCTCTCAGTTTGATTAAAGCAATGTATTGTGATGCTACAAGAAAATATACATTGTATGGTTTATTTGCTTAGGATGATGACGTTGAAACAAGGAGTTGACTATGTCGATAACAGATGATGTCTCTGTGGTAGATTATGAGAAAATATCCTATGAAAAGTTTTTTGCTTCTCATTCAGTTCCACACAAGAAGGTTTTGCGACCCTTTATGGATATTTATAGAGAATCGATTCAATTTTCTATAAAAGGCACAGATTATTCTCTGGATGAAGTTTTTAAAGCATATGGAGATGAAGGTGATGAGGAAAAAATCTCTTCTTGTCTGCGCAATTTTTTAGAGCAAACTTGGCCTGAGGTTATGCAAGAGGATGTATTATCGTCTTTTATGGAGTTTTTAAAATACCATATGCATCAAGGAAGATGGCTCTCTGCTTTGCGAACGGTAATTTTTGCATCTTTGTTTTCAGCAGGATTACGGCAGAAGTCGGACTCTAAGAATACTGTTAATAGCTATTGGAAGGTTGAGGACCCTAAACAACCTGTGTTGTTCATGACACAACAGGTGGAATATGTTGAATTTTTTATAGCCGTTGATGATAAACAATTAGAAAGCGTGCCCATTGAGCCTGGGGATAAATTTTTCGATGCCTCTGTTACGCTCAAAGTGGCTTATGATAGTGATCGTGGATGGGAGGTGAGCGAGGAATATCCGACGGAGTTTTGTTTTTATAACAGCTTTCAACCGTATAGAGATAATTTCTTGGATCCTAAACCTTCTCAACAGCATGAATACCAAGAGCCGCAACAGGATGAGCCTCTTGGCTTGTTTATATTACTTTTGCTGATCATACATGATTTGATTATGAAACTGGCTGAAAAAATTCGCACGGTTTCACGGCAATCTCCCGCATCCAGTCGGGCATCCAGCGTTTCAAATGGGGCTTTTGAATCCAATACATCCAGGGCCTCGGTAGAGATTGATGCCCAATCAGATATATCCGCGAACGAGAGCATCTCAATACACGCAAGAAGCCAAGAGGCAACCAATCATTTACTCAAACTGCAGAATAATCAATTTCGTAGAAACTCTTATGACCATAGCAGCGCCTGTCAAGCCGTAGGCATCGCGTGTCGCTTGTCAATGACGTAGAGG
>JABABH010000246.1 GCA_014238325.1 Coxiellaceae bacterium
CTCACCTGCACCATTGCCCTTGGTTTTATAATGCTTTGTGCATCAGTTTCCAGCATCAATTCATCAGCATTGCGTTTTGTTGAAGCGGCAATAATTTCAAAAACAGATGCGCTTGTTTGATGCAGTGCTTTTTCGCCCTCCATTCCAGATAGCCTATGGGATAAAAACAAAGCGGCTGTTAAATCGCCAGGCCCATTGGGTGGATTATCCAACTTTTTGTGTTCTGCAAAAATTGAACGATGCCCATCAACGTAAAGATTACCTATATTGCCCTTCATATATCCAGGAATTGAGGTGATCAAAGTCATTGAATTAGGCAATTTCAAAGCTGCTTCACGAGCATCATCAACGCTTTCAACATTGCTACCAGAAAGATATGAGAGTTCAAACCTGTTTGGGGTAATCAAATCAGCATGAAGAGCTAAATGATCCCGGATGGCTGCTGCTGTAGATTCATTAACATATAGCTCTCCTTGACCGTCTTGATTTGTGTCACCCAACACAGGATCGCACACATGGACAATCTCATTATTTTGCCTTTTCACTTTTGTTATGAAATCCGTAACAGCCATAGCTTGCTCACCAGAAGCCATATAGCCTGTTAATATCGCGCCCAATTCACCAATCCATGGCGAAGCCAACAAATCATTCAACAGGTTTTGAAATTCTTCATTTCCTGAGACAATACGTGTTGCAGCGCCGTGACCGGGGTGAAACGGCAAAACAATCGTCGGCACAGCCCATACCGGATGACCCAAAACCTCAAGCGCGAACACACAAGCGCGATTGCCTACTGAACCTCGCGCAACATGAGAGGATATAACAAGGACTGCTTTTTTCATCTGATCGCCAAATTTACAGCTTAAAACACATATGTTTTGGCCAAGTATACGACCAGAATTACCAAAGCAATTATACCCATTGATCTACCAATACGTTTTCCCAAAATCTCGATTTTATCTTCGGATTCAAAATCAGAAGATCCACCATGTTGGTCTTTAAATTGTTCAGTCGTTCTTGCCATTGAAGATGTGGCCACTGTTTCAGACTCGCGCGAAACTCTGTCTAAAATGCGTTTTGCTTCAATTTCAGCATCCGTATTTGGATTACTCTTAGAATTTTTTTTCATGTCATTTCCATTCTCAAATGCTTTCCTATCGTAACAATAAGCGTTAGAATCATTTCATATTATTCAGACATCAGGGAAATTTACAAATGCCATCAACGAACTTGCAAAGTAAAAACTCTTTTTCTTCAGTTATCAAAATGCTTGGAGCTTTGATCACGATCAGCTTTCTGACAAGTTGTGGCATCAATAATATTCCAACTTATGAAGAAAATGCCCGCGCCAAATGGAGCCAGGTTTTAAGTCAGTATCAAAGAAGAGCTGATCTTATCCCCAATCTGGTTGAAACTGTTAAAGGATTTGCAGCGCAAGAAAAAGACGTTTTAGTTTCTGTTGTTGAAGCGCGTTCAAAAGCTACCTCAACACAAATTCCCAAAGATATTTTAACCAATCCAGATGCATTCAAAATGTTTCA
>JABABH010000247.1 GCA_014238325.1 Coxiellaceae bacterium
ATAGTTATGATCGCCGATAAGGGTGGTGCCTTGATCTGCTGAAGTACCAGCATTCATGCTCACAAACTCACGGATCACATTATGATGGCCCATCTTTAAATAAGCCGCGCCCTCATCCTGACATTCACGGTGCTGCGGACTTGTGCCTACAACGGCATGAGAATAGATAGTATTATGACTACCTAGAATCGTTTGGTCCCCAATGACAACATGAGAACCAATAACGGTTCCTGAGCCAATACGCACCCCTGCACCAATCACCGACCCGGGACCAATAGTGACATCGGGAGCAATCTCTGCACTCTCGTGGATAATAGCACGATGATCAATCAACACAATACGTCCTGTTTCGCCTTAAATCATTGATATAGCCATTAACATGAAAATTTTTGCCATGTGACTGCTTTCAGGATCATCGCTATTTTCATGATCAAATATCTATTTTACAAATATCATGCAGCAATAGATCAAAACCATACACCAGCAGTGATCTAACCCAATTAACGGAGAAAATTAATAAAGAATGAGATTTGCATCACAAGCAACACGATCATCCACACGCGCCACACCCGAAAATTTTTTGTACTTGCCTCTGATTTGCAATACTTCAATCTCTAAATACAATTCATCACCCGGTTGCACAAGACTTTTAAATCTAGCCTTGTCAATGCCCGCCAAGAAATAAATATGCTTCTTCAGCACTTCAGTATCACCCGATTTCAAAAATAAAAGACCAGCAGCTTGAGCCAAAGCCTCAATAATTAATACGCCAGGCATAATCGGACGCGTAGGAAAATGTCCAGAGAAAAAAGGTTCATTAACAGTCACATTTTTCTTCGCTAATATATATTGTGAGGGCTCGATCTTCAGGACGCAATCCACCAATAAAAAGGGATAGCGATGAGGCAACAAATTAATAATCTCAGATGCCTCTACTTTATTCGTCATATCGTTTGCTCTAGATGTTTTAATCGCTGATGAAATTTGTTTAACTGCTTAATGCAAGCAAAATTCTTATGCCATTGTCGCGAAGGTTGAACCCCACATGGACCCGAAGAATAAACACCAGGCTCAGTGACAGAACGATTCACACCACTCATGGCCGTAATCACAGCTCGATCACAAATGGAAAGGTGGCCATTGATGCCTGCCAACCCGCCTATCATACAATAGCGGCCTACCCTAACACTACCTGCAATACCGACACAACCCGCGATAATCGTATGGTCACCGATCGAGACGTTATGCGCCACCATCACTAAATTATCTATTTTAACACCATTGCCAATAAGGGTATCCGATAAGGCTCCGCAATCTATGGTCGTATTAGCACCGATTTCAACATCATCCCCAATCACTACATGACCCACCTGAGGCACTTTCTGCCATGAATAATCATCTCTCTGATGAAAACCAAAACCATCGGCACCGATGACCGCACCACTATGTATACGGGTACGTGCACCTATGGAAGTTTTAGGATAAATCGTGACATGTGGATAGAGATGACATCCTGCACCGATAATAGCCTGTTCACCAATGACCGTCGAGGCATCAATCACCGTATCAGCAGCAATGGAAACGCCATCTTCAATCACAACTTGAGGCCCAACGACGACAGTCGAATCGATGGTACAATTTTTTCCAACGACGGCAGAAGAATGGATGCTTCCGGTTAATCGCTCTTTAGGCGGATAGAACAAATCCAATAAACGTACTAAAGCTGATTTAGGATGTTCCGTAAGCAGTGCATTCACAGAACAACTCGATAACATAGAGGGATGCAGCAAAACAGCAGATGCAGACGTACTACCTAAATAAGCGCTGTACTGCTTATCCGATAGAAAGGTAATATCTCCAGGTTCTGCCTCTAGAATAGACATGATACGCTTTATTCGAGTTTGGGGATTGCCCATGACAACCCCCTCCACAATAACAGCCAGCTCCTGCAATGCATAATCCATGAGCGTAGCTTAATCTAAGTTCTTGATGACGTCATTCGTCATATCGATGGGATTCTGCACATAAAGCACAACCTGTGTTGGTAACACAATACTGATATTTTTCTTTTTAGCCGTAGCTGTCACTGCAAGCTTAATTTTCTCAAAAATTTTCACGGATTGCTTGCGCTGTGCAGATGCAAATTTCCGTTGAAAATCAGCTTGCTCTTTCTGTACTTGCTCTTGCTCAATATTAATTTTTTCTTGCAAAGCATTCATATTTTTCTTACTTAAGGTCGCTCCGTCTTTTTTAAACGTATCAACATCTTCCTTTAGAGTTTGATACAGTTTTTGCATTTTTTCCTGCTCAGGAAGAAATTCTTTTTGCAATGCTTGATTAGCAGCCTCCACCTGTGGCGATTGCCCAATGGTTTGCATATTCACCACCCCTACTGTCCAACCAGCATGACTGCTCGCTAACGTATACGATGCGCAAAATAAAGCCAGAACACCTATGCAGAATTGCGATGCTCGTTTTAACATATTCATCTCCTCATCAAAATTTCTGGTTCATTATAGACGAGGGACAGCAGAAAACCAACGTCAACTTAGAAAAAGCATTAAAAAATCTACGTTTGACCAAAATTAGCGTCTTAAAAACCCAATGACATGGAAAATTGAAAGACTTGGGTATCATCTCCTGCCTTTTTATCAATAGGGAAGGCGATAGTCGCAGAAATCGGCGCAAATGGCGTAATCCACTCCACACCCACACCAATAGAATAGCGTAAATTACTGAGCGAAAATTTATCGTTCTGGATAATTGAGGTCGGCGACTGTAGGTCCACAGAATAACGCGGAGCCTGAAAAATATTACCCGCGTCAAATAAAACCGCCATACGTACTTTTTCACTGATAAAGGGTGGCAAGATCAAATGTGCACCAAAGACGGTTTTCAAATTACCACCAATCGCATCGTTATTATTGAGCACATTTTTTGGCCCTAAAGAGTTCGGTGAATAAGCCGGTACAGAACCAATACCACCGGCATAAAAATTCTTATAAAAGGGCAAATGCGGAGTAGATTTTACAAATCCATCCCCATACCCTAAATTGGCTGATAAATTAAAAATAAAATCGTGCCAGATCGGTAAATAATACTGTAAATTGGCTGTCAGCAAATAATAGCCATTACTGCTTTTGATGATGGGAAGGCCCACTTCTAAGTTACCATTAACCTGTAGACCACGCGTGGGCAAGACCATACGATCTAGCCCCTGATATTGCCAACCCGCATACAGTTTAAACTGATTAAAGACACGTGTAGGACCAATAGGACAATTAGCATTGCCACGATTCGGGCAAAGGGGGATATTTAAAAACTGTAAAATATCAGGTGCTGCTGTGCCCGTATTAACATTGTTAACATTAATCCGCTCATAACCATAGCCAAAGCTAAACGAATTACGTGGCGATATTAAATAACCATAGTTAACATTTAAGCCATACCCATCCAGTGAATAAGGTATCGCAATATTAACGCGGCTACCTACTTTTTGTTTAGTATAATAGGCACCTATACTACGACTCAAACCCCATTCTTTGTAATAAGGATCAGCATAATTCACATAATACTGGTTATAAAGTTGATTATTGCTAAAACCTAAACCAAAGCTTTTGCCTGAACCCAAAATGTTAGAATCAGAGAGGTCGATACCATAGAAAAATCCATCGGTGCTCGAGTAACCACCAGCAACTCGAGCACGACCGGTCTGCTGTTCTTTAACATGATAATCCACATCCACTTCATCAGGATGCCCAGGTACAGGTGTGACCGTGTCAGTAGGTTCGTTTCTTGGATCCGCTGTTGCGAATGCAGATACAAAATTTAAAATCTGTTTTGATCGTTCAATTTTTGCTTTCGAATAAATACTACCTTCATATTGGAGAATACGCTCACGCAATACTTTTTGATTGGTTCTGGTATTACCCGAAAAAGTAATGCGTCTAACATACACAACCGGGCCAGAAACAACCGAGAATGTAATATAAATCGTATGTTTCTTGGAATCTATCTTAGGTTGAATTTTAACCGTGGCATGCGCGTAACCTCGATTACCTAAGGTATTCAATATCATAGTTTGTGTATTTTTTACTGCCTCATTGGAAAAAATATCACCCGCCTTCCAAGGAATCGCCTTCTGCATCCTGGGCTCAAAGCCATGCAAATGACCCGTAATTTTATAGCCAGCATAATGGTATACAGCACCTTCTGAGATATGAATAACGATATAAGCACGCCGCTTATCGGGAGATAACTGCACGTTACGTGAGAGAATTTTAAAATCCCAGTATCCATGATTGCGATAAAATTCCCATAAATTTTGTAAGTCTGTCGTTAAAATTTGATCAGAATAACGATCTTTGTGGGTAAACCATGTAAAAATACCTGGTGTTTTTAAACCCAACTGCTTACGTAGCTGCCTGCTTGTAAAGGCATGATTGCCCGAAAATTGAATAGAACCTGCTTTGGTCACTGGCCCTTCTTTAATGGTAATCGTTAAAGCTACACCTGGATGTTTAGGAGATTGTTCTTCACTCGTATGAACTTGAGTAGCATGATAACCGTGATAACCATAAAGTTGCTTCAGTAATATAGGCACTTGCTTAAATTTCTCAGGATCAAATAAGGCCCCTTCTTGAAGATCAAAAGCTTTTGTCAAAACACTGCGTAAATCTTTTAACTTAACTTCATCATTCCCTTCAATGGTGAGAACAGAAATAATGGGCCTCTCTTCAACATGGACCATCAACGTACCCGCACGTCGACTCAGCTGAATATTTTGAAATAAGCCACTTTTGTATAAAGTTCGTATGATACGATCACCACTCGCCTCGGTATAAGCCTCTCCTACGTGAATAGGCAACA
>JABABH010000248.1 GCA_014238325.1 Coxiellaceae bacterium
AACTCGTTAAAATCGCGATTTTGATCACGGTTGATTAGGGTCACTGGCCTCATGGTTGCTGCCCTTATCCGACTCGATATCAGCCACGAATAAGGGGCACACGCATGCATATTCAAGAAACAGCGCTGACTTTTGATGATGTGCTGCTTGAACCTAATTATTCCGATAAACTACCCCATCAAGTATCGTTAACCACGCGCTTGACCCGACATATTACTTTAAATATCCCTTTATTATCGGCACCTATGGATACGGTGACTGAAAGTTTTCTCGCGATTCGATTAGCCGAAGATGGTGGATTGGGTATTATCCATAAAAATATGAGCCCTGCCCAACAGGCTTTAGAGGTGCGCAAGGTCAAGAAATTTGAAAGTGGGGTAGTGAGTGATCCCATTACGGTAGGGCCGGATACCACGCTAGCGGCATTGAAAAATATGATTAATGAGCATCATATTGCTGGATTACCGGTCGTGGAAGGCAAGCATTTGGTTGGGATTGTAACGAATCGTGATATTCGTTTTGAAACCGATCTGAATAAGCGAGTGAAACAGTTGATGACCCCTAAAGAGCGGTTAATTACGATTGCAGAGGGCACCGCGCGAGAAGAAGCGATTAGTCTTTTTCATCAACATCGCATCGAAAAGTTATTAGTGGTGAACGACCAATTTGAGTTACGAGGACTCGTCACGGTTAAAGATATTTTAAGGGCTGAGCAGAATCCTCATGCCTGTAAAGCCTCAAATGGCCAACTGCGCGTAGGGGCTGCGGTGGGCACGGGTCCAGATACTCCCGATCGAGTAGCAGCCGTCGTGCAAGAGGGTGTCGATGTGATTGTATTGGATACGGCCCATGGATATACGCGTACAGTTATCGATCAGGTCAAATGGATTAAACAGCATTATCCAGATGTCGCTTTAATTGCAGGTAATATTGCGACCCCCGATGCAGCGCGCGCATTGGCAGAGGTGGGTGTGGATGCCGTAAAAGTAGGCATGGGGCCTGGATCCATTTGCATTACCCGTATTGTGGCAGGTATTGGTGTTCCACAGATCACCGCTATTTTGGGAGTAGCCGATGCCCTAAAAGATACTGACGTTAGCATTATTGCGGATGGAGGCATTCGTTTTTCAGGCGATATTGGTAAAGCCATTGCAGCCGGTGCTCATGCGGTGATGATCGGGAGTTTGTTTGCAGGCACAGAAGAATCTCCAGGGGATGTGGTCTTGTATCAAGGGCGTTCTTATAAATCTTATCGTGGCATGGGTTCAGCCGGTGCTATGTTTGCAGCCCATGGTTCTTCAGACCGTTATTTCCAAAAAGCACAGGCGCATCAGGAAAAATATGTTCCTGAAGGGATTGAAGGGCGAGTGCCTTATAAAGGTGCATTGCAAGGTGTGGTGCATCAGCTGATGGGCGGATTGCGTGCTGGCATGGGTTATACCGGATGCGGCACTATTCCTGAAATGAGAAAAAATACACGATTTATACGCGTGACGCCCGCTGGAGTACGTGAAAGCCATGCACATGATGTGATTATTACCAAGGAATCCTCTAATTATAGCGTTGAATAATCGTCGATTCGGACTGATCAGCTTATGGTGAAAATTATGCATGTACCTTCTATCCTGATTCTCGATTTTGGTTCACAGTATACGAGATTAATTGCCCGTCGCCTCCGAGATATGGGTGTTGCCACGGTGATACATCCCAATACGATAGACTCTTCTGAAATTGAGAGGCTGGCTCCTGCTGGCATTATTTTATCTGGTGGGCCTGAAACGGT
>JABABH010000249.1 GCA_014238325.1 Coxiellaceae bacterium
AAAAACCATTCCGGGTCGTTGGTGGCGCAGTCTGATGTACTCTGACAACGATCCAATGCAAACATTCAGTGTTGATGAAGCAACTAAACAAAATCCAAAGGTGGAATTTTAACAACTAAATTTTTCCATCAATTGATTTTTAAAAGCGATACTTAAAATTATGCAGCGCATCATTCCCGCCATAATATTTTTAACCATCGCAGCCATTACACTGTCTCATGTTTTACAACATGGGCCAGTTAAGAGCTGGCTCTCTTCAAATAAAACAAATGTTGAAAGTTCTGTACTTGAACCTAATCAAGTTAATGTTGAAGAAATTAAAACGGCAGCGGCAACTTCATTTCCAACCCTTACAGGCCGAGTCGTTGATAATGCCAATCTTCTAACATCAGCGCAAAAAACAGCACTCACTCAAACCCTTGAAGCCTTTGAAAGCAAATCTTCAGATCAGATTGTCGTTACAACCATAGTCACGCTAAATGGTGAAAATCTAGAGGATTACAGCAATCGTTTGTTTCGAAAATGGCAATTGGGCCAAGCTGATGAGAACAATGGCGTTTTACTACTGATCTCTAAAAACGATCGAAAAATACGCATTGAAGTTGGCTATGGTCTGGAAGGAGTATTAACTGACGCCTTATCAAAATTGATCATCGAAACAAAAATTGTTCCTGCTTTTAAAGCTGGTAATTTTGGTGAGGGAATACTTGAAGGTGCTAATTCTATTATCAGTGTTTTATCAGGTGATGGCGCAGAACTAGAAGCGCGCGAAAGACGTCACCGAGAAAATTATAATGAAGGTGTTCAATGGAGTTTTTGGATTTTCATGACCATTTGGGTGATTTTATTTTTTGGCCCTTTTGGTTTTGCTTTATTAGCATCCATTTTTGGTAAGAAACTCGGTAAGGGACGTTATCGCTGGCTTGGTATTGATATTAACACAAGATCATCTGGCAGAAGCTCATCAGGTGGGGGCTGGTCATCAGGAGGAAGCAGTGGTGGTGGTTTTTCCGGCGGTGGTGGCTCATCTGGGGGAGGCGGCGCCTCAGGGGGCTGGTAGGATAAAATAATGAACTTAGAACCTAAAGATCATAAAGCTGTTATTTCAGCGATTAAAAAAGCAGAGAAAAAAACTTCAGCCGAAATTTTTGCGGTATTGGCGGAGCGAAGCGATGACTATCGTTTTATTGCTTATGCTTTCCTAGCACTTTGGACGTTTTTAGTTTCCTCAGTGTTTGCACTTCTAATCCAGTGGTATGAAATAAATATTTCCTTACCTCTGTTCATCTGGGCGCAATTATCAGCTTTTTTAATCTCCATGCTGATTATCCGTCTCTGGCCGCAAACAGCACTTTTACTAACCCCTGAACGCATCGCCCATGAACGCGCACACATTAACGCGGTTAAATTATTTCTTGCCCATGGTATTCACCAAACAAAAGGCAGGAATGGGGTTCTTATATTTGTTTCACTAAAAGAAAAATATGCAGAAATTCTGGTCGATTCTGCCATTGAAGAACAAATCGGTAGAGCGTTTTTCCTAGATAGTGTTGAGCAGCTCGTAATTGATTGCGAGAACCAAGACATTGCTGCTGGTTATCAAACCGCCATTGAAACGATATCAAAAAAGCTATCTGCGGATTTCCCTCATTCAAAAAAAGACAAGAACGAACTAGAAGACAGATTGATTATAATTTAGCTACAAAGCGCTTGATACTCTGCCAATATAGCATCACCCATTTCGCCTGTGCCAATCGCTTTATCACCCTCAGCTACGATATCACCCGTACGAAGACCTTTGTTAAGAACATTGGATATCGCTGTCTCAATTTTTGTGGATTGGTCAATCATGTTGAACGAGTAACGAAGACACATTGCAAAAGATGCAATCATCGCGATCGGATTAGCAGCGCCCGTACCGGCTATGTCAGGCGCTGATCCATGAACAGGTTCATACAAAGCTTTGCGTTTACCGCTAACCGGATCAGGCGCTCCTAATGAAGCAGAAGGCAACATTCCCAAAGACCCTGTTAGCATTGCAGCCACATCAGATAACATATCACCGAACAGATTATCGGTCACAATCACATCAAACTGTTTCGGCTGGCGCACGAGTT
>JABABH010000250.1 GCA_014238325.1 Coxiellaceae bacterium
GCTGAAAACGCACTTGCTGGCTTGAAGAAGAAGAAAAGTCTCTCAACCGATGTCACGGATATCTTGGGCCGTATGTTAGGTTGATTTCGGTATTTTTCGAGAAAACCTCATATTTATCAAGTTAATTACGCCTTTGACGTATTTATTGATTCGCCGACTCTAGACAAGTGGATTCCATCTGATTCATTGTGGAAGTGATTCGTTTGTGCGGTGTTAACGAAATTTAGAAATGTTTGAGGAGGCCAACAATGGCGGAAGCGGACGCACAATTTGTGCGAGCCGGATCGAAGGATTCCGGGCTCCCCAAAATGCGTTCGCCATTTTCTATTCGTGGTATTGGTTCCATCAGTGGGATTACTTCGCTTGACGCAATTGACCCAAATGAGTCAAATCAAAAAGGCCCAGATATTGTTGGGTATGCAAAACAGCTAAGCCATCCGGCCTATGAGCGATTGCTCAACTCAGAAGATTTTTTAAGAAAACTCGTACCCGTTCTAATCGTGATATTTCTGGTAATTGTTGCTTTGGCTCGCTGGATTCAAATCAACAATATGGGCAGAGAAATTATCGCTGCGAATGAAGCTGAGCTTTATTTCATAGCCGAACTCGTGGAAGCAAAGCTTGAAAATAAAACCGATCTTCAATCATCGGTTTTATCACAATCTGAACTGCAAAATTTGCTGACTGAAAATATTCCCGCAAAGCATCTTAAAAAAGGGCGTCAAGTTTTCCTTAGTGACTTTTCTGGCAGCATTACTGGCAGCCTGCCTTTTCGTGAGAACCTTCAAGGTCGACAATTGAGCAGCATCATAAGCAATACCTATTTATTGTCATTGTATGGAAACTCCGCTGCCACCAAAACAGTTGAAATCAATGAAACAGAACAAGCCTTAGCAATTCATCGTAACCTAGGTGAAAGTCTGGGAGCTGTTACCATTTATCAGCCAAGTGCGGAAATGATGGCGGGTTGGCGCCATACTGTTTCCACCAATGTTATGTTATTCGTTGGCACATCTAGCATTTTACTGGTGATTTTATACGCATATTTTGCCCAAGGCACACGGGCGCGCGAAGCGGATGAAATTTATTCAAAAACACAGCGCAGATTTGATACGGCTCTTTTTCGCGGCAAATGCGGATTATGGGATTGGGATATAGCAAAGAACCAAATTTACTGGTCTGATTCCATGTATGCGATGCTGGGTTATAAAGCAGATAATAATTTAATTGAGTTTGAGCAACTCATGGACTTGGTTCATCCAGATGATCCATCCCCTCATAAAGTTGCCGAGATGGTTTTAGAGGACGGAGTAGACACGGTTGATAAAGTCTTCCGTATGAAACACGTTAATGACGAATGGGTTTCGATCCGCATTCGTGCTCAAGTTGTTCGCCCAGAAAATGATAGACCGCATTTGATTGGGATTGCCATTGATATCACCGAGCAAGAAGACATTCGTCATCGTACCAGACGTGCATCATCAAGATTACACGATGCTATTGAAAACCTTTCTGAAGCTTTTGTTTTATGGGACGCCAAACAACGCCTTGTTATGTGCAACAGTAAGTTTCAGCAATTACACGGCATCAAATCTGAATTAGCTGTTCCAGGCGTGCCGTATAATGAATTGATGGAAAGTGCGTCTATCCCCTTAACAGGAACTAAAATTATGTTGTCAGGCTCTGAGTCAAAAGAAGCTCGATCTTATGAGGTTCGATTGAGTGATGGTCGTTGGCTGCAAATTAATGAACGTAAAACCA
>JABABH010000251.1 GCA_014238325.1 Coxiellaceae bacterium
TGTCTCCAACCACCAACCCGTTTCATTATAAACCTCAGATGATAGGCCCCGATATACCGTCCCGAGTATGAACTTCTTGTCAGCATGATGGAATGGGTATTATAGTCATATCAAAGATAACTGATTCAGGGATCGCTTAGCTCCATCGATATCAGCGTAAAGGCTCGTATCTATCAAGGGTGCAGGCACGACAAGTCATGATGCATAAAACCGATAAGCATAGCCTATCCGTCACAACACCTCATTATATTAAGGTCAACGACTTACTATACTCTAAATCGCCTGACATTAACTGGGAAGCAGAATTAAATAGCCAAGCCCGTTATATTACTATCCAAACAGAGCACGAATCTTTTTCTTTGCAAACTTATTGTGAATATTGGGCGTCTCAGGATCCTAAAGGCCGGGCCATATACAACGGGATGTGCCAAAAAATAGGTTCATTCTCGGAGGAAGAACGCCACACTTTTGACTTATTTTTTCAGCAATGGGTCAATGCTAAGGCTTATATGTTCCCAACTACAGCTAAGCTATCAACCTTATTTCAAGCACTTTTGTCTGTTACCCCGCAAGCTGGTAGCTGTACGATCAACGACTTTAAAATCATTCCTCATTTTACTTGGCTATTTAATCCTTCAATCCGTGCACTGACGGCACACGAAGAAACCCGACTCATTCGCCTGACTTCCAATCAGGATGAAATCCTTTGTATAACAGCTAAGACAACGATACTCATCACCTATGACCATCTTACGAAAAAATGGATAGCTGATATCAGCGCTACTTCATTCACTTATGATCGCAATAGTTGCGACTGTTTCAATGCACCGGAACCTCTACTCCAGAAGCTGATTTCAGCTACAACCGATGTCAGGGATATACTCAACCTCCCTCAATGCAGCATGCCTGCAACAGCCTATATCCAAGGCACATCATCGCAGAAACAACCCATCCATACTATAATATGGGCATGGATAACCCTGCTCTACCGATACTTGGTACGCCTCTTCAAGCCTCGACTCGATAGCTGGCAGGATGAAACACCATCTTTTTGGACATATGCGGAGCAGTACACCTGCAGTCACTCATCTTCAATCACACGACAGGAGGACCCTGACATACTAGCCAACACACCCTAATTAACCCACAAAAGCTGTCTTCCATCGAAAGTGTGGCATAAGCATCACCACCGAACAACCCGCTATAGATGCAATAATATTTACGGCTAATACCATATGGGATGAATATAAAGCAAATTATAGATATTCTAAATAGACAGTAAGCTAAAAATGCTATATATTGCACCACATATTTCAAGAGAGACCAAAGCCACCCATGTCTAAATTTCAACCTTTATCCACTTATTCCTTCTCTTTGCTGACTTCTGAAGACTTTAAATTACCATCCACCCAAGACAGCAAGCGACTCGTTCTCATCGATCTTCTAAGAAATGCAGACAACATTCACCTGAAAATTCAGAATGAGATGCCTGTGCCTCTGTCCTCACGCGCACCTAAGCATACAGAGCCAGAGCACCTGGAGGAGATTATGCGTGATATTTTTGCTGAAGCCAGGTTCGGCATAGCGCCTGCAGATTGGATGCTGCATAATATGCACACTAACAGCGGTTTTATGTATGCCATCGTATCTCTACTTGTAACACAAATTCACAGCGGGTCTTACCAGGTTCAGGATCAAAACGCCAAAAACTCTATGCTGCTTCATCTTACTGATAATCACATCCTCATCAAAGACTGCTTAACGATTGAAAAAATTTACAAATTTCCTTCTCTCTCTGACGACCCCTTTTCCCCTGAAAATGAAATCAAAGCATGGCAGCCCATTATAGCCACCACATCTATAGACATAGATTTTTCTGAAGCAAATACATCCCCCAAGGTGAATATAAGCAAAACCATCATCTCATTTGAAAAACCGCCGCTCATATTATTTCAGGTGTTATTACTAAAGCGTATGTCTTCATTCCGCGTCTTGCTCGTATGGATCGTTGCGGTCATTAAAGCCCTGATTCAAAAGCTCGTGAACCATAACCCATACAGTGACACGCATGAGGAGGCTGCCCCTAGTGATCCTCATACTAGCACGCTAAGTCCCGGCAGCAGCCGATAAAACAACAACACCTTCACACAGACAAAAATCTGTACAAAAACCCTAATATGATGTGACTAGAATGAACTATAGGCCCCCTCTCTTGATAAAATTTTAATCATCTTATACACTATAATCATTGTATTGTCTCTGATTGAACCATCAGAGGGAGGAAATTGTTATGGCTGGCCAGAAATTCAATGCATCAACGCCTGCGAAAAACGAGCTGATGCATATATCTACCTCTATACCTGAAGCTCAGCCCAAGGACACCTGGTATCAAGACTTTTCTAGGGGGAATATTGTACTCCGTCATGCTGAGAAGCAAGTTAGCTTGCCCAATAATTTCGCACTTCGGCAGAAAGAGAAGCAGGAACGACAGATCACGGAAGCCACTGTCACGGAAGTATTACATGAATCTTTGCGCAATCTCTGCCCTGAATGGACTCCAAGCACTATCCACGCATTCTTATTATTCCTAAAAAGGTATATGCATCAAGCCAGCTTAGCCGACAATCTACAAGGTTTGGTACTCACTACATTAACCAAATTGCCTGAAAACATGCTGCCATTTTCCCAAGGTGACAGACAGGCACCCAAGAATGAAAGCATATTGCAAATTTATGCTCACCCTCCAAGGTGCAAATTTTCTCGGCTAGTTGAAATTCCAGCTGTCCAGATCACAAGCTCAAACGTTGGACTATCGCAGCCAGGAGGTCCCTTGATTCGGGCTACGCAAACCATAGAGCTTGGATATGAAACTGAAAGCGAAACATTTAACATCCATGCACAAGAGCTCGCCCAGCTAGAGTTCGGACCTAAGTTTCAGCCCTACATAGAAAAATTTAAGGCATCTCTAGCGCTAAAAAACCAGATAGAAACACCACCAGCCTCGCCTTCAAATGCTGATATACCCGCTCCAGACGCGATTCAAAAGAACCTGCATAGCTGCCCTTGTCTCAAACAGCCTCTTACTATTCCTCAAAAAATAGCGCTCGTGCTCACCATCCTCACGATATGCGTCACATTAACCTTGCTTGCCCCCTTCTATGCCGTCGTGCTCATAGCAGGAGCACTCGCCAAAGAAAAGACAATACCAGAGACAACAACTATAGACACACATAGTTTTAAAGCTAGGACGCATGACAAGGCCAAGCAAGCAAAAACATTACCCTTAATCAAACCCTTAAACCAAGCTTGCGACCAACTTAGAGGTCGTTCAGATAGTCCTCTCTTTTTCAAAAGCGAGAATAAAGCCGCAAGAACTCACTCTGTTTTATGTCATAAAAATACTTCTATGTTAAGATAACGACGAGACTAAATTTTGAATACAAACCCATACTGATCATCCACAGGATAGTCGCTGACACATGTGGTCTTTCTACAAAGCATTACTGAAAAACCCTCGAGCTATCGGATCGGTGATTCCTAGCTCTTCCCATTTGGCGCAAGCCTTAGCCAAATTCATTCCCTCCCATCTCGAAGGGCTGATTCTAGAGCTCGGCGCCGGTACCGGTGTGATTACTCAAGCCATACGCAATACTGGGATTGCAGACGATCGTCTTATTGCGGTCGAAAATTCCCCTGGGCTTGCAGCAAAGCTGAGCCAACGCTTTCCTGATATTACTGTGCTGAATAAAAACGCCTGTGAGCTAACGCCAACGCTCGGTCATTTAGCAAAGCAGGTTGATATCGTTATCTCCAGCTTGCCCCTTCTGTCCTTACCTGCCTCTACGCGCCGAACCATTATTCAGGAAATTGCGACAATACTGAAGCCTAATAGCTATTACATCCAATATACCTATAGAAAAAGTCTATTTGATAACCAACCGCGTTTCCATAAAATAGCCTCCAAAAGAA
>JABABH010000252.1 GCA_014238325.1 Coxiellaceae bacterium
TAACATCGCTTCAGCTAGTTTTTTCGGATGATGGGCCGGTACCACTAAACCCGTTTCACCATCCACCACCGCTTCAGCATTCCCACCGACATCCGTTGCAATAACTGGTAATTTTGCCGCCATTGCCTCCAAAATTGCATTAGAGAATCCTTCTTCATGTGAGGGTAATACACTCATATCGGATACGGATAAGAGCGCCGGGATGTGATCAGCATGACCTAACCACATAACCTTATCCGCAATATGTAATTCAGTCGCGAGTTGTTGTAAATGAGATAATATGGGGCCATCGCCGACACAGATCAATCGCCATCCTGTATGGATACGTTCTTCTATTAAACTCAAGGCATATAACAAGTCTCGATGCCCTTTATAAGGTAATAAATTGGCCACCGTAATAAAGGTCACGTCAGGCTGATCTTGATTAAAAGATAAGCGAAGAGCCTGATTTTTAGCCCATGCATACCCTGCTATATCAACACCGTTATATAGCAATTTTAATTTTAACTCAGGTACCCCTTCATGGTCACGTAATTGTGCTATAAGAGCCTGGCTATTCACCAAAATATATTGCATACGACGATGGCACCAGCGCTCTATATATTTTAACCAAGGATGTTTCTGCTGATAATAATGCATCGAGCGTCGACTCATGATATAAGGCCCACGTCCACGGGCAAACAAAGTTGCCAAGGTGCCTATCAAATAGGCACGCGGTAAAAAAAAATGTGTGATACTGAAACGATCTCGACAGACATCTCGCCATATCCTGATAAAACTGATGCCATAAGATACGTTACGGATGAGCCATTTTGGCCAAGAGATCCTACTCAGGTGGCTCACTTTGGGAGGGAGATGAATAGCCACACCCACACGTTGTAGTTGAGTAACAATCTCTTCAGAATAGGCTGAAAACAAGGTGATGATTTTAATGGTCCATCCACGGTGAGCTAAGGCAGATAGATACGCACAAAGATGTTTTTCTGTGCCTCCCAATTGCAGGGAGTCTACAATAATACGTAATCGCTTCTTCTTACCCAAACTTGTGACTCATCCATAAAGACAAAAGATATCTATTCCCCTTTCCATGAGGATCACCCCGATAGGTATAAAGTTGAATCAACAGATACCGCAAGTAACTGTTCGCTGATATAGCGGACAACTGACTTGGTCAAGCCAGGATAAAAGGGCAAACTTAATACTCGCTCTGTTAGCCGTTCTGTCACAGGACAAGCCTTTTGGCGTGAACGATAAGGTGCCAATGCGGGTTGCTGGTACAAAGGCATCGGATAATGAACACAACTGGGAATACCGATAGCAGCAAGAGCACGCATCACGGCATCACGGTGATTCAATTGCAAGGTATATTGTGCATATACACTCACATTGCCAGGAGCCACATAAGGGGGCATCACGTCTTCAGGCAAATATCGTTTATACCAAGCCGCCACTTCTTGGCGCTGTTCACATTCTTCAAGAAAAACCGTTAATTTAGATAATAAAATAGCTGCCTGCAATGCGTCCATACGAGCCGTCATACCTATACAGATATGA
>JABABH010000253.1 GCA_014238325.1 Coxiellaceae bacterium
GGTTCGATTCATGCTGATGGACTTGAAAGCTATCGATATAGGGATCCGTCACCGTGTGCTTTGATAAGAGAGGTGTATCGACCTCTAATACTCCACGGCTTGAAAAAAAACTGCGAATATCAGACAAGAGTTGGGCGCGACAAACACGATGATGTTGTGAGGTGGTGGGCTTCCAATCCTGAGAGGAAGGTGTCGTGTGCATATCGAGATATTAGTTTGATTTAACTCGGGATACGTACGCTCCCGTGCGGGTGTCGACTTTGATCAGTTCATGTTGCTCGAGGAATAGCGGGACTTGAACGACGGCTCCGGTTTCCAAGGTGGCGCGCTTCGTGCCCCCTGTTGCCGTATCTCCTCGTACGCCTGGGTCAGTTTCTGTGACTTTGAGTGTCACAAAGTTGGGGGGGGTCACGGATATCGGTTGATTATTCCATAAGGTAATGATACATAATGCTTCTTTGGTTAACCACAGGGCGGCATCTGAGAGGGTCTCTTTAGAAATTCCATATTGTTCATAGGAATTAGGGTCCATAAAATGCCAAAGCTCGCCATCATGATATAAATACTGCATCTCGATTTCTAAGACATCTGCTGACGATAAAGTATCGCTGGCTTTGAATGTTCTTTCCAAGGTACGTCCTGTTTTTAAATTTCGAAACTTAACACGAACAAAGGCCTGGCCTTTGCCGGGCTTCACAAAATCGTTGCTTAAGATATTGCAGGGCTGGTTATCCATCATGACCTTAAGGCCTGCACGGAATTGATTCATAGCATAAAGCGTCATGATTCTGCTCACCTGTTATAAGGGTCTAAAAACGTTCATATCCTTTAGGGCTCGGGTATCACTATATGGTGTTGTGCTAATTTAGTCCATTATTTTATAGGTATAGCCAAGAGCGTTCAAGGATACTGCAGAGGATCATAACAAAAATAATAGACATGCGCTAAGATAGGTGGATGTCGACTCCTTGCGCTATTCTACAGGTGGCTATTCCTTCCCCATTGTGGAAAACTTTTGACTACCTGCCTTTGCATGATCAACCGCTGGCACTGCGTCCCGGCATACGCCTGCGTGTGCCTTTTGGCCGGCGTGAAGTGATTGGCTTTCTCATGCGAACCGTCTCTCAGTCGACCATTCCGGTGGAACGATTAAAACGGGTATTAGCTGTGCTTGATGTTGAACCGTTGATTCCAAAACTGCTATTACAATTTTATCAGTTTTCGAGTACGTATTATCACTATCCGCTGGGTGCGACGATTGCCGTGGCTGTGCCTGCATTGCTGCGTAAGGGACGGGCGGAGATACCCACCTTGGTATCAGCATTAAAACAGGTTAAAGATAGCGATGAAAAGGATCCTAGGCCACTATTAAATCAGGATCAGCAGTATGCTGTTGACCAGGTGACGGGACATTTCAATTTTAAAACCTTTGTATTATGGGGCATCACTGGGAGTGGAAAAACTGAGGTCTATCTGCGTTGTGTTGAACAGGTGATGGCGCGCCGCCAACAAGTTTTGCTACTGATTCCTGAAATTGGCTTGACTTCCCAAATATTAAGACGTTTTCAGGCTCGTTTTTCGGTGCCGATTGTCATCATGAATTCCCGTGTCTCTGATAAAAAACGGATGCAGGCTTGGTTGATGAGCAAACAAGGTGAGGCGGCTATTATTATTGGTACGCGCTCTGCAATTTTTATGCCTTTCGCTCATCTCGGTATGATTATTGTGGATGAAGAACACGATATGTCTTTTAAGCAACAATCAGGATTACGTTATTCTGCCCGTGATTTGGCAGTATTTCGCGGGAATTTAGATAATATTCCTGTGGTATTAGGTTCTGCAACACCGTCTTTGGAAACCTTGTATAATGTAGAGAGGGAGCGTTATCAGGTCTTAAACTTGCCCACGCGTGCTGGCGTCGCTGCTTTACCGACTATAGATATTTTGGATCTACGTGAACAAACCTTAGCATCTGGGATGAGTGAGGCATTAATGGAGGCGATTGAAGCTGAACTGAAAGCTGGCGGCCAAGTGCTCTTATTTTTAAATCGCCGTGGTTATGCTCCAACGTTGCTATGTCATGGGTGCGGATTTATTCTCTATTGTGATGATTGTGATGCGCGATTAATTTTGCACGACCATATACAACGTCTACGTTGCCACCATTGTGGCATTCAGAGGAAAATACCGGCATGCTGCTCAAAATGTGGGTATACAACATTGATCCCTTTAGGTGTGGGTACAGAACAACTTGAAGCCACTTTAATGGATAGATTTCCTGATTATCAGGTCGATCGTATCGATCGTGATAGCACACACCGACAAAACAGCATGGATGTAAAAATAGAGCGTATACTCAGTCATAAAACACATATCGTGGTGGGAACACAAATGATTGCTAAAGGCCATCATTTTCCAGACCTGAGTTTAGTGGCTATTCTCGATGCGGATAGCGGGTTATATGGTTCTGATTTTCGTTCCATAGAAAGGATGGGGCAATTATTACAACAAGTGGCTGGTCGTGCAGGGCGAGCCTTAAAGCCGGGTAGGGTTTTAATACAAACTCATTATCCCACACATCCGTTGTGGCAACGTTTAATGCATGCAGGTTATGCTGAGTTCGCGCATGAGCTTTTGCAGGAAAGGAAGATGGCGGGATGGCCGCCCTTTTCCCACCTTGCTTTAATCTATGCGAGGTCAATGAAACAAAATAAGTCGCATGATTTCTTAATGCAAGTTAAAGACTTTATTGTGTCGCAAAATCATGCAGACGTAGAATTACTGGGCCCGATTCCTGCGATGCTGAAAAGAAAGGCCAAATATTATCGTGATCAATTATTATTGCAAGCGAGCCATCGGGATCATTTACATTATTTATTAGATAGGCTGACAGATTTCCTATCGACACAACCGAGTCCCTCCATTCGTTGGGGTATAGACGTTGATCCACAAGATCATGTTTGAAAATCATGTTTGAAAGATATACCCATGCCACTTCAAGATGCGAAGCATGCACTTGAAGTGGCTCATCGCGATGGGGATTCTTAAGGGGACAACCGCGATTGTCTCCTTAAGTGGCTGAGCGAACATTTATTTTTCGCCAGCCATCAAAAC
>JABABH010000254.1 GCA_014238325.1 Coxiellaceae bacterium
TTTAATTGGTTTGAATGGCATTGTCATCAAAAGCCATGGAAGTGCGAATGTCCAGGCCACGATTGCTGCGATCAGAGAAGCCATGCTCGAAATCGATAAAAATATTCCACAACTTATTAAGGAAAAATTACAGCATATTTTAGTGGAGTGAATAGTGTTATATAGCCGTATTATAGGGGTAGGTAGTTATCTTCCAACAGAGAAGATCACCAATGCGGACCTTGAAAAGATGGTGCAGACTTCCGATGATTGGATTATGCAGCGGGTGGGTATACATACCCGTCATATTGTGGGTCAAAGTGCCGATACCACGACCACGATGTCATGTAGAGCCGCTGAAAAAGCTGTTCACGAAGCGGGCCTGGATGGCAGTGAAATTGATATGGTTATTGTCGCGACAGCTACACCCGAATATTATTTTCCCAGCACAGCTTGTTTGTTGCAGCGTTTTCTAGGATTGCGAGCTGATATTCCGGCCTTTGATATCAATGCTGCTTGTGCTGGTTTTATTTATGCCTTAAGCATGGCGGATCAATATATTCGATCTCAAGTAGCTCGAACCGTTTTGGTCGTAGGCGCAGAAGCCTTGACAAAAATGGTGGATTGGCAAGATCGTTCAACCTGTGTTTTATTTGGGGATGGCGCTGGTGCGGTTATTTTAAAGGCAGATGAAAATATCGGAATTTTAAAGACCATCTTGCATGCTAATGGTCATTATAGTCAACTTATTTCCTGTTCAAATCGTTTATGGCAGGAACGTGAATTGACGTATTTGAAGATGCAAGGGAGTGATACCTTTAAATTAGCTGTCAATAAATTAGGTGACGTGATTGATGAAATTTTGCAGGCGAGCGGATTAACACAGGCAGATATTGACTGGTTGGTACCTCACCAAGCCAATAAAAGAATCATCGATGCCATGGCGAAAAAATTGCGTTTACCTCCAGCTAAGGTCATTATCACGATAGAAAAACAGGGCAATACCTCAGCAGCTTCTATTCCTTTAGCTTTAGACGATGGTATTCGATCTGGACGTATACAACGTGGTCAACTGTTATTATTCGCTGGAATTGGGGCGGGTATGGCATGGGGCGCGGTATTGGTTCGTTATTAGAGAGATAGATGATGTCACAAAAATTTGCCATGATTTTCCCTGGACAGGGTTCCCAGAAGCTTGGATTGTTAGCTAACTTGGCTCAGAAACACGCCATTGTGAAAGAGGTGTTTGATCAAGGGTCCGCGTTATTGGGCTATGATTTGTGGGAGTTAGCGCAGCATGGCCCGAAGCCTCAGCTGGATCAGACTGAATTTACCCAGCCTATTATGTTGGCTGCTGATGTTGCGGTATTTCGTTGTTGGCGGGAGCTTGGTGCACCGATGCCAGCCTATATGGCTGGGCATAGTCTAGGGGAATATGCGGCTCTCGTATGTGCTGACGCCTTATCCTATACTGATGCTGTTCAGTTAGTGAGCAAACGGGGTCGATATATGCAGGATGCCGTACCCATGGGCCATGGGGCTATGGGAGCTATTATTGGGTTGGATGCTGATAGGGTGTCGACATTGTGTGCGCAGGTAGCGGCAGAGGAGGCTACAATCGTGGGCCCTGCTAATTTCAATGCGCCTAATCAGGTCGTCATTGCCGGGAATGGATCTGCTGTTGATCGGGTTTTAGAGCAGGCAAGTACCTTAGGAGCGAAAAAGATGGTGCGTATTCCTGTGAGTGTGCCAGCACATTGTCTCCTCATGCAGCCTGCTGCAGACCGCCTATTATCCGATTTTCAAGGGCTCACTATGAGTACACCAAGTGTCCCCGTATTGCACAATGTGGATGTTAAGAGGCATCCTGCGGATCAGATACCTGCGATGCTAATGCAACAGCTTATCGGGCCAGTATATTGGACGGATACCATAACAACGATGCTCAGAGAGGGGATTACGCTGTTTCTAGAATCTGGACCAGGGCGTGTTTTGACAGGTTTAAATAAACGTATTAGCAGTGATGTAGTGACGATGGGTTTGGATTCCCCTCTAGCACTTGCTTCTGCTCTCGCAGCGGTAAATGATTAAGGGGATACTTATGAGCGTATTATCAGACCTTAGCGGTAAAATTGTATTAGTGACGGGCGCCTCTCGAGGGATCGGGCAAGCGATTGCTCAATCGTTAGGATGCCGGGGGGCGATTATTTTAGGTACGGCTACGACGGAAAAGGGGGCGGCCAGCATGACCTCTGTTTTTCGCGAGCAAGGGATAGAGGGCCGAGGCTACGTTTTAGATGTCTCAAAAGTGACCTCAATTGAAACCTCACTTCTCACTATGCGTCAAGACTTTGGTGCACCGCATATTTTAGTGAATAATGCTGGTATTACCCGTGATGCATTAATATTACGGATGAGTGATGAGCAATGGATGGAGGTGTTGGCAACCAATCTTTCGGGTGCATTTTTCTTAACACGAGCTTGCCTTAAGGCCATGCTTAAAAAGAGGTGGGGGAGAATTGTGAATATTGCTTCTGTCGTAGGGTCGACAGGTAACCCTGGACAATCGAATTACGTTGCAGCTAAATCAGGCTTGATGGGGCTGACAAAAAGTATAGCATTAGAATATGCACGCTATGGTATTACAGCTAATACGATAGCTCCTGGATTTATTCAAACCGAGATGACTGATCACTTATCAGAGGATCAGAAGGCCGCTATTCTTGCTCGCATACCGATGCAGCGTCTGGGTGCCGGTGCTGATATTGTTCATGCCGTGCTTTATTTGGTTGCTGAGGGAGCAGGATATATTACCGGTGAGACTTTGCATATTAACGGAGGGATGTATATGGTATAGCTTTAAAGGTTTGCTTAAGGTCTGTTGAATACTTTAATGAACATGTTATTATTGTGCAATTCGATTAACCTTGAATACAGATAACGGTACTTTTAGGTGTATGGTTGGCATTAATCCGTTGGCTATGGTCTTGAGAGATGATAGAGGTATCTCGTTTTCTTATCTGTTGTGTCTTGATATAAAATAAATGATCTTGGATGTATACCATACCGATCGTTTTGTAAATGAAGATCGCAGATTAGGGTTTAATTGATTATATTTTTTCGATGTCATTTCGAGACTAAACAAGTAGTGGGGAGATCAATTATGGCAACAGCTGAAGGGGGAGCAACAGTTGAGATACGAGTGAGAAAAATTATCGTGGAACAACTGGGTGTGAAAGAAGAAGACGTGGTGCTTTCCGCATCTTTTGTGGGTGATCTGGGTGCAGATTCGTTGGATACTGTAGAGATAGTGATGGCGATGGAAGATGAATTTGATATACAAATTCCTGACGACATAGCAGAAAAAATTATCAAGGTTGGAGATGCAGTGTCATTCATTGAGAAACATCTGGCAGAAAGAGATAAATAATGCGTTTTATTGTTGTCATGCTTCTGTCCATATGCGACCAGGTGACTGGAGGAGTATAACCATTGAAAACACGGCGCGTCGTCATTACGGGGTTGGGTGCACTCACTCCGGTAGGCAATAATGTAAATGACACTTGGAAAGCGCTCGTCCATGGACAGTGTGGCGTGGGGCCTATTACACGCTTTGACGCAACTAATTTTGCTACTAAAATTGCAGCTGAGGTCAAAGGTTTTGATGTTACAACCTTATTACCACATAAAGATGCTCGAAAAATTGATGTTTTTGTGCAGTTTGCATTAGAGGCCTCTCGCCAAGCATTGCTGGATGCAGGTTTGTTAAAAGACGATGCTCTGACTCTTGATCCTAAAGAAGCTGAGCAAATTGGCGTGGCTATTGGTTCTGGAATTGGAGGTATGCCTTGGATTGAAAAGAATGCTAAGGCGCTCTTTGATTTTGGACCGAGAAAAATATCGCCTTTTTTTATTCCTGGTGCGATTATCAATATGGCGGCAGGCATGGTCTCTATTCGTTTTGGCGTAAAAGGTCCGAATATTTCGATCGTAACGGCCTGTACCACCGGCTTGCATAATATTGGGATAGCCGCAAGAATGATCGCCTGCGGAGACGCAGAAGTCATGATTGCAGGTGGAGCTGAAATGGCAACGACTCCTTTGGGGATTGGTGGATTTTCAGCTGTGCGTGCTTTGTCACGTTGTAATGATGCGCCGGAGAAAGCAAGTCGTCCTTGGGATAAAGACCGCGATGGATTTGTCCTGGGTGAAGGGGCAGCCAGTGTTATTTTGGAAGACTATGAACGAGCTCGAGCTAGGGGCGTGCCTATTTATGCGGAAGTCATTGGTTTTGGTATGAGTGGGGACGCCTACCATATTACCGCTCCGGACCCAGAAGGAGTAGGTTTTTGCAGAGCTATGCAGAATGCGATGAAAGATGCAGGAGTTGCCCCCCATGAGATTGATTATGTTAATGCACATGGGACCTCTACACCAGCCGCTGATCATCTAGAAGCCTCTGCTATTAAATCAGCTTTTGGCCAGGAGCAAGCCGCACAATTAGCCGTCAGTTCAACAAAATCGATGACGGGTCATATGCTTGGTGCGGCGGGTGCTATTGAGACGATTATTTCTATTCTTGCTATTCGCGATAATGTCGCCCCTCCTACGATTAATCTCGATACGCCAAGTGAGGGATGCGATCTGGATTTTGTACCCTTAAAAAAACGGTCGATGAATATTGATTGTGCATTATCGAATTCCTTTGGTTTTGGTGGTACCAATGCTAGTATTATTCTTAGAAGCCTATGATGCTATGTGATATAAGATGTATGCTCGATAACGATACATGAAGCCAGGGAAAGTAATAGTTAGGGCGGCAGTTATTCTAGGTGCTTGGTTTTTTGCCCTGTTTTTATCCACTATTGTCTATCATTTTATATATGCTCCCATCGTAGTTGCATCATCGAGAACCGCTTCTGTCTCCTCTCAGCCGTTGAGTATTTACTTGCCTGCTGGTATGGGAATAGAGTATTTAGCCGATGAGTTGTATCAACGAGGATATGTGAAAAATAGATATATTTTTATCGCATTGGCGTATTTGTTAGGTCAAACGCGCGAACTTAAAACCGGTGAGTATGAAATTTCATCGAACCTGACCATTTACCAGTTATTACATCATATCGTCTCAGGTACGGTGATGTATCGGAGTGTCACTTTTATCGAAGGATGGACGTTTCAACAATGGAAAGAGGCATTAATACACAATCCTTATATTGAACATACCATACTGCACCTTGGGGATCGCCTGCTCATGTTAAAATTAACGGGTGTTGCTCAATTACCTGAGGGTTGGTTTTTTCCGGATACTTATTTTTTTATTCGTGGCGATACCGATGAAAATATTTTAAAAAGGGCCTATGAAAAAATGCGTCTTTTTATAGATGAAGCATGGCCGAAGCGTGATGCTAAGCTAGCTGACATGAGTGCTTATCAGATATTAAAAGTGGCTTCTTTATTAGAAAAAGAAACGGCCATATCAGAGGAGCGAGTAAAAATTGCTGGTGTTATTTTCAATCGCTTGAGAAAGCCTATGTTATTGCAGGTCGATCCTACGGTTTTATATGGATCGAACTATGATGGCCCTATTCGTAAAGAAGATTTAATGCGTAATAATCCTTATAATACGTATAAAAATTATGGCTTACCACCGACCCCTATTAATATGCCTTCAAAGTCTTCGGTGCTTGCTGCCTTACACCCAGTTTGGAGTACAGCTTATTATTATGTGGCTTGTGGGCATGGGCATCATATTTTTTCCAATACTTATAAGGCGCATGTGCGTGCGATAGAGCATTGCCTTTATCCCGAAACCTTAACGGTGGATACAGCCTGGATACATCAATTATTACCCTGGCGTGATGTGAGCCCTATACCATGGTCTGTGTCGCATCCATGAAAAAGCAGCGTTCTGATCGTGGTTATTTTCTGACATTTGAAGGGATTGAGGGTGTGGGTAAAACGACCGCCATAAATGGTGTTTGCAGTCAATTGACAGACTACGGTATGGATTATGTGGTGACGCGAGAACCGGGAGGTACGCCCATCGCAGAGGCCATTCGTGACGTGCTCTTAGGTCATTATGATGCACCTATGTCGCCGCATACAGAATTATTAATGATGTTTGCGGGACGGGCTCAAAATATTTCAGAGGTTATTTTACCCGCTTTGCATCGGGGTCAATGGGTGTTATCCGATCGCTTTACGGATGCAAGTTTGGCTTATCAAGGAGGAGGACGGGGTATACCGCATTCCTATATTTTATCGCTGAAACATTGGATACAAGGTGATTTAGTACCGGATCTCACCTTCTTATTGGATGCACCCGTGTCCGTGGGCTTAGCGCGTATGCATGCACGTGGCAAAAAAGATCGACTGGAATCAGAGGGCATAGATTTTTTTGAGCGTGTGCGCCGACAATATTTACTATTAGCTCAAGAGGAGAGTGAGCGTTTTCGAGTCATTGATGCTCAGCAGAGTGTTGCAATGGTACATCAGCAAATATGGACACAAATGAGATCCTTCTTAGCTCAGGAGTAAATCAGTCATGCGCCCGACTATCGATACAGTCGTCACTGATTGTCCAAGACCTTATGTCTGGCAACAACAGGAGTGGAATGAAATTCAACATTGGCGACAACAAGGACGTCTGCCACATGCTTTATTATTATTGGGCGAGAGTGGATTTGGTCAATATGATTTTGCACGATGCCTCGCACACACATTATTATGTCCTTCAGAGGCAATGGAGCCATGTTGTAGTTGCCATGCTTGTCAATTATTTCATGCGGGTACGCATCCTGATTTTTTTGATCTCAATAAAGGCAGTCAAGATAAGGGCAATATTTCTATTGAAGCGATTCGATCGCTCATTTCCCGTATGATGGTGGCACCTCATCTTGGTTTAAGGCAAATAGCTATTATCCATCCAGCAGACAAAATGACGCACGCAGCAGTCAATGCCTTTTTAAAAATTTTAGAAGAGCCCGCTGGTGATGTATTTTTTATATTGATCAGTCATAGCCGTAGCCCATTATTGCCGACATTAACGAGTCGCTGTCAACAATTAGAGTGGCGTCTACCTCGGTATGATACGAAAACCAACCTATGGTTGCAGCAGCATTTACAGATTACCGAGAGGCATGCGAATAGGTTATTAACGGTGACAGATGGTGTTCCATTAACGGCAGTTGCATTTGAGGGTGCTGATTATATCACGCTACGCAAAACCCTCTTACTCCAATGGATTGGCTTAATAAAGCGAGAAGTGGATCCACTATCATGGGCGCATGAGTTAATGCAAACAGCACCGTTAGCATTCGTATGGCGCGCTTTATTTTCGATTGCTTTGGATGTATTGCGTCTGCAACTGCATGCTAACAGTCAGAGCATCGATGATGAAAATCATAAGGAGCTTCAGCAGTTGTACCGACTGATGTCTACAAGGCAATTATTGCATTTATTATCGCAGTTAGAGGAGGGGTGGCGTATGATGAATAGTATCACCTCTATCAATACGCGATTATTAATAGAAAACATGCTCTTATCGATGTTAGAGGTGATAGGATGAAAGTCGTTGATTCGCATAGTCATTTACATTTATTAGACTTAGAGCCCTATGACGGGTCTTTAAGCGCGTTATTAGCAGAAGCAGAGCACGTGGGTGTGAGTCATGTTCTATGCGTTGCTGTTGAGCTCGACGATGCTTCGACTATTTTAGATATAGCCCGCTCATTTGATCATATTTCAGCAAGTGTTGGCCTACATCCGACGCATGTGGTGGAACATGAACCGACGGTATCTGAGATTGTCGCTTTAGCCTCTGACCCGAAGGTGGTAGCCATCGGGGAAACAGGTTTAGATTATTATCGTCAAGCTATGGAGGATGCTGATAAAGCAACGATGCAAGAGCGTTTTCGTCGGCATATACAAGCGGCCTTGATCGTGAATAAACCGATTATTGTGCACTCACGTTCAGCCCAAGAGGATACAATTCGTATTTTACAGGAAGAACGCGCTGATCAAGTCAAGGGCGTGATGCATTGTTTTACGGAAAGTTGGGACATGGCGGAGCAGGCTATGGCGCTTAATTTTTATATTTCATTTTCTGGTATTGTGACTTTTAATAATGCCAAGAATGTACAAGACGTGGCTCGCCGAGTTCCACTGGATCGGATGTTAATAGAAACTGATGCACCTTATTTAACACCGGTGCCTTTTCGAGGTCGATATAAAAATGAGCCGAAATACGTCTTGTATGTAGCTCAGCATATTGCTGGATTAAGGGATATGGCGGTAGATGACCTTGCTGAGCAAACCACCGACAATTATTTTCGACTATTTAAAGGAGCTTGTCGCGAATGAAGATACGAAATGGGCTACTGCGAGCGGTATATTTTTGTTTGGCTGGCGGGAAGTCCATGTTGGCTAGCCACTTCCACTGAAGCGAAAAATCGCGATTTCCCCCTTTAGCATCCCTATCGCGATGAGTCACATCAAGTATGCTTCTCGATGGTGTCTGTCATGCCTTGTTGTCGAGCTCGATAGATCCTGCATGGCTTGAGTGGAAAAGTGAGTGTGTGGACCGCGACCGATTTGACTCTTCTAAATTAAAGTTAAGGCGCTACCGTTTGCCGTAAACTGTAAATGATGAAACATAATAATGGCAATCCAGCTAGGAGCACATAGGATAGGATTAAACCATTATAACCATACTGAGTAAGGTAAGCGCCGATACTGCTAAATAGAAAAGCTGCTAAATTTTGCAACAATCCTATGGCAGAAGCAGCCGTTCCTCTTCGCTGAGGATGCAAAGCTAATGTGTGACTCACCAGATTGGGCATCCCGATACCTGCACCGATGGTGAAAATAAAAAAA
>JABABH010000255.1 GCA_014238325.1 Coxiellaceae bacterium
CCATCACCCACTTCGCATCTTCAGCCGCGAGCGGTATATCCGCAGCTGCCAACCTATTATCTTAATCCTCAGCAACCCAACTCAATGCTTCCTTGATATCCACAGAGACAATACCAGAAACACCCTGTTCTCGCATCGTGACACCGATTAATTGATCTGCCATTTCTATCGTCATCTTATTATGGCTAATCACCAAAAACTGCGTTTTTTTCCCCATTTCCTGAACTAATCGAACAAAGCGCCCTACATTCAGATCGTCTAAAGGTGCATCAACCTCATCTAGCATACAAAATGGAGCGGGCGTCAAATGAAATAAGGCCAAGATCAAAGCAAGTGCCGTCAAAGCTTTTTCTCCACCCGATAATAATTGCACACTACTATTGCGCTTTCCCGGTGGCTGTGCTCGAATGGCTAATCCAGAAACACGCATATCCGTATCAGTCATCGTTAAGGCCGCCTGCCCTCCTCCAAAAATTTGCGCAAACAAGCCTGTAAATTGTTCGTTAACACGATCAAAAATATCGCGCAATTTCACATTCGTTTCATGATCAATTTTTTCTATCGCACGTTCTAAGGTTTCAACTGCCTCTGTTAAATCTTCGTATTGTTTATCGAGATATTTTTTTCGTTCGCTCTTCTCCTGGTGCTCATCAATGGCCATTAAGTTAACGGCACCCATTTTCTTTAACTTTTGAGACGTCGCCTGCCATTTCTTTTCTAATTCGAGCACGTCAACAGAATCGGGCAAATCTTCGAGTGTATGGTGGGGGATGTCTTCATAGCCAGACAACTGACACTGTTCTTTTAGGCTCACTTGACGTACTCGAATAGCTTCTTCTTGTATACGTGCATGCTGTAACTCTTCTTGCAGATGTTGGTATTTTTTTTGAGTCGATACTTGTGTCGATTGTTCGTGATGAATACGATTATCCCAGTTGACTTGATCAACTTTCAAAGCTGCTAATCGTTCCGCTAAGGCTTCTTGGGTGACTACCATTTCAGCTCTGGCTATTTCCAATGGCCCTACAGGGTCATGAACATCCGATAATCGCTCCCATAAAGGCTGATAGGTCTCTGCATATTCTTGCAACCTTTCTTGATTGCGTCTACGATCATCGCAGCATCGCTGAAGTTGATCCCTGTCTTGCTGCAGGAGTCGCTGACTATCATGATGTGCGTGCCATTGTGTACGTACTTCTGCCTGACACCGGTCTAATTTTTCCTGGCGCTCTTGGCGTTGTTGAACATAGTCTACTGATTGCTGATCTAAGGTTTCTTTTTTTAGAGATAGCGCTTCCTGTTCCTCAATCAAATGCTTCCAATCTTGTTCTGTTTCTGTCATCTGTCGCTTCGTATCCAACATCTCTTGGTGAGCCTGTGCTTCACGATGTTCAGCTTCTGTTAAATGAGTTATCTGCAATTCTAATTGAGCATTCGCATTTGCCCATTGCATGCGTTGCTCTTGATAATACAACGAGCTCGCTTCCCGTTTTTTTTCTAGGGTCGTGATCTCATCAGCCATCGCTTGTAATAGCTTTGTTTGTTTTGCATTCTGTTCTTGCTGATCAATAATTTTTTGCTCTAATTCACGCAATGCACGTTCACGTACTAAAAAATAATCTTGCTGCTCGGATGGCTTGACCATCTGCACCCAATGCTTTCCTAGCCATAGGCCATCCCGGGTAATAACAGATTCATAGTCTTGCAATATGGTTCGCTTCTCTATAGCCTCTTCCATACTATCAGCACGATAAATATGCAAAAGCCAGTGGGCTAGCGGCCAGGCACTCGAGACTTCCGTTAACAATGCACCTGGAGGCAGCACAAGCTGAGAAGAATCGTCCGTACTCACTTTTTCAATGATGGTGCATCGGCCTGCTGGACAATCTAAAAAATGAGGCATCCATGGCTCGATAGCATCGACACATCTTGATTCAAAATAAGTACTTAACACTACTTCTAGCGCCCATTCCCAGCCCGGTGTCACCTGTAAATGACGGCTTAAAAGAGGCTGCTGATCTAAATATATCTCCTTCAACCATGCAGCCAGTTTATTGTTTTTTTCCGACGTAGCAAAAAAACTTGCTTGTCTTGTTTGTTGCGCCACATAATCGACTTCTAATGCCTTTAATACTCGCTCTGCAAGTCTATATTCCTCACTCAGCTGCCGATGTGTAGCACGCTTTCCTGTGACTTCTTGCTTAGCACAAGTAAGCTGATCCTCACTGACCGATACCGACCTGGATAATACTTGAACAGCATCACGACGCTCCTCCAACTCAGCACGTCTGTCTATCCCTATGAGCTCCTTGAGGGCCTCTTGGCATTTATGATAATGCGCTTTCAAATCAACTAATTTTTGATGTCCATGCTGGATATTCGCCAATATGACTTCTACTTGTCCATCAAGCGTAGATTTCTCCGTTTGAAAGGCATCCCATATCTGTTGAAAGGCGCGCTGCTCACTTTGTGAATGCTCTAATGCAGACTCAGCTACTTCCAATGCTGACTGACTTGCTTGCTTATCCGACTCTCGACTTTGAATACTCATCTCTAAGCTTTTAATCGGTGCTTCCAACGCTTGCATCTCATGATGCAATTTCTCC
>JABABH010000256.1 GCA_014238325.1 Coxiellaceae bacterium
CCAACTTGGATATAAAGCTAAAAGCCTATCCGTTAAGTGTGATCAACGAATACCAAATATCAACACCTGAAATGAAGGGATTATTAAAATGGATCATCAAATCCGATTTGGATCAAATTGAAGCAGCAGATGCGGTTTCGTCTGATCGTCTTGCATATGTACCGGTGGTTGCGCGTGTATTGTTGGGGCTTTTGGACAGGTTGAAACCTAATGAAATCGTATTTGCCTCGTCGGGTATTCGTGAAGGCGTTTTATATGAAAACATGCCGTCCAATATTAAACTTCGCGACCCTTTGATTGAAGCTTGCCAGTTTTTTGAAGAGTCCGATGCTCGCTTCAAAGACTTTGGAACAACTTTATATGATTGGTTGCTACCATTGTTTCCAAACGCAAATGTTGACCGTAAGCGACTGATCAGGGCCGCATGTCTATTGCATGATGTAACGTGGAAAGCGCATCCCGATTATCGCGCAGATGTAAGTTTTGATTATGTAACACGATCAAATCTGGTGGGAATAAATCATAAAGAGCGCATATTTTTGGCCCAAGTTCTGATCCATCGTTACAAAAACAAATCCAAGGTGGAGAAGTTAGATGGACTGAACGCTATCCTACCTGATGAAGATCAAATACAGGCGGAAATTTTAGGTCGCGCCATGCGGATTGGGACAATGCTAGGTGGACCAGATATAGTGCACATGGGTCGTTTGAATTGCAATGGCAAGACTTTGGAACTGGTCATCGATCAACACAGTTCCGAATTAATTGGCGAAGTCGTTGAGCGCCGCTTGAGTGGTTTGGCCAAAGCTATGGGAAAAACTGCGGTGGTTTGCGTCGAATAACCTCGTGTTAACTACATTTAAATTATGTGTCCCACATCAAATGAATGAGTTGCTTGGTATTTTAAATTTATGAATGATGACTGTGCATGGGCAGGTGAAATGTATACTCTAAGTTACCAGTAAATCTGCGCGGCACTCAAGATAGGCCACGCGATCTGGATCACTCACCATCATTGTCTTTCGCCAAGCTTTTTGTTCTGCATTAATAATGGCTAATTCCCATACGCATGCAATTACTGGTCGTGCTATCGTGTCCATAGCATTTTCTGCATCATAAAGTTGACGATGAATGTGCTGACAAAGCACCGAACCCTGAATCCACCAATGCGCCGAGATTGAAACTCCGGTATCTCCAGCATGGACGATTACAAAACCTAAGCCGTTATCTTGACCCTCTGCAGTGACACGCGGTAACACGTCGTCGTTTACGAATTTCCTCGCTTTGGATAACATATTATCGGTGATGCTTTTATCTTCGGCGAGAAGACCATAAACTTTAAACTGAAGCAAACCTACTATCCAAGTTCCATGATCAGACACGGCGCGAGGGTGATAAATCTCTGTAGATTGATTGCTCATCACCTTTCCTTTGATATGGTCGTCAATGGTAGGTTTCTTTCCGAAGATTTGTAAAGATCAATTATGCCTCAAAGCTAACATTGACATAAGCACGGCATCATTGAAAACATACGATCGCAA
>JABABH010000257.1 GCA_014238325.1 Coxiellaceae bacterium
AGGCTCACAAGAGCGCCTGCAGCAAAGAATCGCGCTCTCCAAACGCCTCTATGCTCGAGGCTTCTCTGAGGCTGCTATCGGGCGCATGCTCAACCTCTTTGACTTTATGCTCCCCTTAGAAAAGCAGCTCATGCTACAATATGACACAGCCATTCACGACATAGAAGAGCAACACCACATGACTTATACCGATCGTATAGAAGAACGAGGCTTCAACAAATAGAGCAAGCCAACTCTGAGTTATTATCCAGGTGGGTGAGAAGATTGGCAACAGCAGAGACTTTGGAGCAGATCTTCACGGAGACCGCTGATATTGACTGATACAGGTGAGCAGATGGTGCTTTAGGAGGGAAAGTGAGCTGGGGAGTGTTCATAGAACTGTGTCAAATGTAAATGAGTGGGAGAACCTACCTTCCTTAAGAAGAAAAGTGTGGTATCATCGCATCCTTTTAAGGATGCCTGAAAATGGTGGGCGTAGCTCAGTTGGTAGAGCCCCGGATTGTGATTCCGGTTGTCGTGGGTTCGAGCCCCATCGTCCACCCCAGAGCCTTCTCATGTGTATTTTGCCTGCTAGTTTTCCTGCACTGTTAGTTGCGCTTGACACTTCATCTTATTTATTTTATTAAGGCAAGATAACTGAGTGACATGCACCCTAACCTATATCGAGAGCCAAGCTTCTTATGCTCATCACACAAGAAAAGCCGGATGTCGGACGTTATCACATCCGCGCCTACACCCAAGACTCGATCACGATCAACGACCAAATCTATACAAATAGTTTAATTATTGCACCAGAGAAACTGATCACACCTTGGGCACCACCCTCTCTAGAGGCGCTCCAACCAGAACATTTTTCAGAAGCTCTTGCCTTATCCCCCGAGATACTATTGCTGGGTACGGGCCCCAGCTTTAAAATTCCTTCGCTGACGCAACTCATTCCTGCTTATGAAAACAAAATCAGTATCGAATATATGGATACGCATGCGGCCTGCCGAACCTATATTGCGTTATTATCTGAGGGACGGGTTGTAGTTGCCATGTTATTGATGCAATGAAAAAACTTATTATTGTCACAGCACAACTTAACCTGCTCGTTGGTAATATCGAAGGCAATACCGAATCGATTATCGCAGCCGCACATCAAGCCTACGAGAAATATGGGGCCGATTTGGTAGTATATCCTGAATTAGCTATCACGGGTTACCCACCAGAAGATTTGCTATTCCGCCCCGCTCTATATGATCGCGTTCAACACAGCTTAAATAAACTATCAAACATGATACCCACGATGACGCTCGTCGTTGGTTACCCCAGCTATATCGATGGGAAGTACTATAATAGTGCTGCTATCATAACACCTGGGCAACCCCTACGCTCTTATGCCAAGCATGAATTGCCAAATTATCATGTCTTTGATGAAAAACGCTATTTTAGCCCGGGCAGCACACCGTGTATCATGGATATAAGAGGTGTACCCATAGGTGTACTGATCTGTGAAGATTTGTGGGTCGAGGCACCCATTGAAGCTTCGATCAAAGCGGGCGCTGAATTAATCGTGTGCATCAATGCTTCTCCCTTCGCCCAAGACAAATCTCATCACCGTCGTCATATTTTAAAAGAAAGAAGTAGAAAACACCAAGTACCTATTATTTATGTCAATTTAGTCGGCGGGCAAGACGAGCTGGTCTTTGATGGTGGCTCTATGGTTTCTGATCAAACCGGTATGATTGTACAACAAGGTGATTATTTCTCGGAACAACTCATGGCCGTTGAGTTTAATCTGCAGCATCCACGGCACATCCTAACAAAACAGCCCACCCTACCCGAACCCTTAGATGAAGAAAAAATTTATCATGTATTAATGCTGGGTGTTCGTGATTATATCCAAAAAAATAGTTTTTTAGGAGCCATCGTTGGTCTTTCAGGCGGCATAGACTCTGCATTAACTCTCGCGATTGCTGTCGATGCATTAGGTGCAGACGCTGTTAAAGCCGTCTGTATGCCCTCTCCCTTTACAGCAGCAATGAGTATAGAAGATGCCCAATTGCAGTCAAAAAATTTGGGTATAACCTGCACCCTGATACCCATCGATAGACTTTTTCAAGTCTTTTTATCTGAGCTATCTACGATCTTTGCTGGATTACCAGCCGATGTGACGGAGGAAAATTTACAAGCACGTATTCGTGGTACCTTATTGATGGCGCTTTCGAATAAAACTGGGTCAATCGTATTAACCACGGGCAATAAAAGTGAAATGGCGGTGGGCTATGCCACCCTCTATGGGGATATGGCCGGCGGCTTTGCCGTGCTCAAAGATATTTATAAGACCATGATTTATCGCTTATGCCGCTATCGCAATGCCATCTCTCCCGTCATTCCTGACCGTGTACTCGAACGTGCTCCTTCAGCTGAATTATCACACAACCAAAAAGACCAAGATGTATTACCACCTTATCGCTTATTAGACGAAATTTTAGAGCGTTATATTGGTCAAGACCAAGATCCTAAAACTATTGCTCAAGCTGGCTACGATATTCATATCGTCAAGAAAATTGTGCGCATGGTCAACAAAAATGAATATAAACGTCGACAAGCTCCGGTGGGTATTCGTATTACAGAACGTGCTTTTGGAAAAGATAGGCGGTACCCTATCACCTCAGGCTTTACTAAAGACATATAGCATCCAATGTACGGCTGTTACCTAAAATATAAAAGACAGTTGGGCCACTCCACCGCTCCACACAATATTTCTTGATAAGGTGATCGCTGTACTTCTGTTTTGTGTTATTGTTCTCAAAAAACCCTGATTAAATGCCGTATTAAATTGATAAGAAAACCGCCAAATCAATTGATTACCGCGCGAATTTAATACCCATGGAATCGACACACCTACTTCTGTCGTTAGCATGGGCAGATAGGTTGCATGTATCCCATCAACAGAAATTCTAAACGTTGGATTCCCATTGGCATCATGAGAGAAAAAATGGCTGGTCATCTTTCCATAAATCACATGGCCCACTGTTTTTCCGATGACATGAATAATACTCACGATAGGATAAGAAAAATCAACGCCCAGCATTAAACCCGTTCCACTGATTCGATTATACCACTGCACAGGTAATGATTGTGGCGATGGAATATCTCCTCCTGCATAATGCACGGTCCAAAGAGAGGAAAAGCTGGCAAAACTCACGCCCATCATCGCCGTAAAAAAATGGTTTAAGCAATGACTGAAAAAAATGTCTGTCACATGAATATTAAATTGGAAATCACCAGAAGCCTCATCAGCCAAGTCCTCATTAAATTCGGGCGGTAATAGGGTCGTCCAAATATTTTGATTCGCAGCAGCAACCACAGCGGTCACATCACGGCTATTATAAGAATCATAAATAAAGTGCAAAGCATTCGTACCAAATAGATAGGCCGCTTGAAAAGCATAAGCAGGATGATAGCGAGTATGTACGCTGATTTCATCACCTATAGGTAAATCACCCGCTTGAGCAGGAGGAGGGATACCCAATACCCCAAAACCTAAAGGATAATACGTTCTAAACTCTGCCACTTCTGCTCCAAACAAAAATCGATGATAAGGAGAAAGCGGGATACGTTGATAGACGTCACTCGACTCTGAAAGATCACTCAGCTCAGTCATAAGACTAGGGTTATAGCTTGTATGAGGTGGTGCTGCTTGTATCGAGACTACGGTGCATCCCAGCACAAGCATTAAAAAGGGCACAATACGATACGAGGCCATTCTAGCTATCCATCCTAAGCCTAAGGAAAACGATCTATACCATCGTTTCCATATCTGGAAGCCTATATGCTAGTTGATGCAAGATTGCAATACAAGCACTTTCAGTAGCTGAGTGCGGTTATAGACAAGACAATATTGGTAGGCACGGGCAGGATTGAAGGTCAATATCAGCGGTAAACTCGCGATGACAAAAATCGATTTGGCTTCTTTACGACCAGACACCATTGAATATCAAGTCACGGATGTAAAAAATCGATTATTGCCCCTCATGCACCAACCATCATTAGCAAGAACACTGCCACAACTAAAGGCTTGGGCCACCACAATGGTGACAGAACTATAGCAAGCCTTATCCAGTCTCCTACCATTGAAAGATAATGAGGCAGTGTTCATCCAGGGTGTCAGAACAAAACAAAAAATCTCACCTGAGCTAATCACGGATAATAAAATACTGGCTGAAAAAATCGCACAGCATCCTGCGATACACTGGGCAATGAAACAGTGGAATGAGCGATATTATGAATGCTGATATTGAACCATTAAAACAGATCATTTTTCGCTTAACTAAAGAAGGGGATGCACGCTATCGACAACATAAATCGGCTCACGAACTCCTGCTTTTTTCTTCAAGGCTTCATAGGATTTTATAAAGGCTTGCTGTTGTTCGAGATCTCCTTTTCCTGTCCAGCTATTGGGGTCCACCATAGATTGAGGATAATTATGTGGCAAGAGGCGAATAAGCTCATGGAGCTTCCGGTTTATTCTCGTTCAATGAAGTACAACTCTCTTGCACTTCATCTTCACTTCAAAACCTAATTCGATAAAACACAAACTGCAGTACAATCTATATAACTACATGTTTTTAATGGATTTTCTTGGTAGGCACGGGCGGTATCGAACCGCCGACCCCCACCATGTCAAGGTGGTGCTCTACCACTGAGCTACGTGCCTACGACGCAATCCTACTCAAGCATCGGTGCGTCGCATTGTAGCATATCCATCCTATATAAATAGGGCATTCAAACACATGAAGCTATTGCAACTCATCCATAGAACATTTTAACCCTTATCAATCAAACTCAAATCTGCCTAAACAGCTTCCAATGAACTAGCTCTTTTCTTAAAAAAAGCTGAATATTACGTCTCTTTCACGCAGAGCTTGCAATTGCAAGAAGATTCACGCACCATCTCTAAATTGTAATGATTCTTATTTCCACTTTATAATCACTAATTTTATGAGGATTGCTATGTCATATCAGTCTCTAAAAAAGAACTTAGAAAAAGCAGCATGGTTTGTGCTAGCCCTTGATATTCTGGGATCAGTCGCCCTGCAATATTGCGTTTCCGCTATGGCGAATATCACGAATAGTTCCACCTCTGACGAAGAAGACGTTTCCTTCTTGACTCCAATCAGCCTATTCATTATATGCGGTAGTTTGGCAGTTGCCTGTCATCAACTCATCGAGACAAGAACACCCTCATGTCAGAAGGTCAGACCCGGCAGCACACTAACACCGAGACTTTCCAAGAGGGTGAACAAATTTTTACTATTTCTTC
>JABABH010000258.1 GCA_014238325.1 Coxiellaceae bacterium
CTCAGTAGTTTCTATCACAATATTGTGTTGTGAGGCTAGATGGGTCACCTTTAAGAGCCGTTGATTGAGCTTCCCCGATTGTATCAATAGGCGGGTAATGTTATTAGGCTTCGATTTTAATAGAGTTAATACGGTATGCAGTCCATAGATAGGTACGGTCGTTTTCATATGCATCCAGGAAAAAGGTATAGGTTATAGATTATCTCATAATATTAAAATAAATTATAGCGTTACCATTCAAAGCATAATCCTAGCGATCCACTATTCTAAATGACCTTACGCAGATTGAAAAGGACGGCGATGACTGTTAGCATCCCGTTTTTTAGGAAATCGATAGAGGAAAATTTTATGAAGGATACTCGTAAACTAGAGAAAGAGGAACAATATCCTAGTACTCTCCCGATAATAGACGCTTTCTTAAAGCGGAAAATTCCGGAAGGCTTATCTGTCTGGGTAAGTGAGAAGCTAGACGGATCTAATGTCGGTGTTGATTATTATGGCAAGAGCCAGCAGTTTACTTTCAAAGGAAGAGAGCACACGCGCAAGGAAAATATCAGTATGAGGCATTTAGAAAAATGGATATCGGGCGATCTCTACGAGGATGAACCGATACCTGATATTAACGGTATCAAGATGCATACTGTGGCTTCTCATGCGGCAAAGATTCCCTCTTTGCTTATGCATTTAAATGAGGATTTAGCATCTAACATAGATCATATCTGTTTATATGGTGAATTCATGGAAATTATGAATAGCACCACAGTAACTTATCATTATCCAAACCATTGCCCAGGTAAATGGCCTCTTATAGGTGTAGAAATTTTCATAAAGTCTGAAGATGAGGAAGCCATAAAAGAGCTTTTAAAGGAAAAAAATTACCTTTTTAATCCAAGCACTCGGACAAGCGGAATGTCGAACGATGATACATCACCCCAGGTCGTGCAGATTATGCTATATACCGTTGCGGGCCCCCTAAGAAAAATACTCAACGAGATGGCGATACAGTGTGTATCCTGCTTAACTGGCAAACCCATACCTTTCTCTAGCATAGCAAAAGAGTTCCCTCCTGCTGATTTAGTTCAGGAACATTGGGTGAATAACAAATTGATACTTACGTTTAAAAAAGAAGGTTATGTCTTTTATCCAAGCGATTCATCCATGTTTCCGTTAAAAGAACGCTTTACGCTTGATGACAAAGACTTCAAAACGCTACAAGCAGGAAAACAGCCAACGATAATAAAAAAGATCAACAAAAAATGTAAGGATGACCGAGGTAATATAATCTTCGCCTCTATCAAGGAAGGTTACACTGCATACTATGAGAACGATGGTCTCACCAATGTATCATGTATCTTGTCTCAGTGTTTCGAGGAGCTCTCCAATCAGTATCTCGATCCTATTAATAATCTTGGAGCATTGAACCGATTAAAGACTGATGGTGATAAAAACTATTATCAGTGGACTGAGTTCGAGGGATATTATGATGAATGGGTCACAAATTGCACATCCCACCTACCTTTTCTGGCGAACACAGATAACAAGCCATTCATGCAACGGACATTCTGTAACTTTTTGAAATCTGATGTCGCTAACCATCTCGAAGCGCATAAGCCTTTATCACAGCAAGCGGGCGGTCATCATGATAATACTCTATTTGCAAATCAGCCAGTTGGCACATCAAACCATACAGACGCCATAACGACAGCACTGACGATGGGTAGCTCACAATAGATAGGTCATGATTGATCCTCTTTGTGAGATGCTGATCCTTATACGGTATTTTGCTCACTTCTGCACTTTATGTAGGCATATCTTTCAATGGATGTTAAAATTTAAAATGCGGTCGACGTCTTCATGGTAAGGGTTGTCCGCATTTTGGAATATGAGAAAAATGTATGGGATGTTGCCTTGAATTTTCAACGAATACAACGTGTCTGGATACTGGCTGTTATTGCAGCATTATTGCCCCACTGTACCCATTCTATTCCAGATGGCCCGCCTGCTCGCCGTATTAATATACATAACATACATAATGCGAAACCGCGCCCCCTACCGCATAGTAAATATGGCAATCCAAAATCTTATACTATCCGTGGAAAACATTATCATGTGCTGAAAACAGCAAAAGGCTATAACCAATCTGGCATGGCCTCTTGGTATGGGACTAAATTTCACGGTGAATTAACATCGAGTCGCGAACCTTATAATATGCTAGCGATGACGGCAGCCAGCCCCGTATTACCCATTCCTTC
>JABABH010000259.1 GCA_014238325.1 Coxiellaceae bacterium
CAAACCACGACCATTGCACCAGTCGTTCAGATTCGCGTCGATAGGCCATGTAAGTGTCATGGCTACCCGTGTATTGCAGCAGAAAATCTTTCAGCCATTGGAAATCTTGATGAGCAAAGGGTGAGGTAATTGCCTCTGGTAGTTTCTGTTCTGCAAGCTTAGCTTGTGTATCAAACAGCGGAGTAGGAAGCGCTTGTTTTATCGAAGTCATTATACTGCCCACTATTCATCGTCTGATTCTAAGTTAAGACGCTCCTGTACTTCCTTATATTCTCTGGCAACTTCTTTTTTGAGCTCTTCAACGGTTGGCAAATGAAATTGATATTTGCGGGCAAAAATTTGTTTATCGTCTTTTGGAGTCATGTACTTTACAACAGCATCATCTTTAGCTGGGCAAAGTACAAGACCAATAGTTGGGTTGTCGTCAGGAAGCTTGACATCACGATCATAGTAGTTCACATAAAGTAACATTTGCCCAACGTCACCGTGTTCCAGTTCTGCAATTTTACAATCCACAATGACGTAACAACGTAAAATCGTATGGAAAAAGACTAAGTCTGGATAGTAATGCTTGCTGTTTATCGTAAGGCGCTTTTGTCTGCCGACAAATGCAAAACCTTTTCCCATTTCGAGTAAAAATTCTTGTAGGTGATCGATGATCCCTGACTCTAAATCATGTTCTGTATATTTATGATGCTGCTTGTAGCCAAGAAAATCGAGAACAACAGGATCTTTAAGTGCTTCTTCTGGTGTGGTGATAACTTGTCCTTCGTTGGCAAGTTTCATGACACCTTTTTCATCTCGACTGGCTGCTAAACGTTCGTACAGGGAGCTATGCATCTGTCGCTTCAATTGTGGAACAGACCAGTGGTTCTTTGTAGCCTCAATTTCGTAAAAGCTCCGCACCTCTTCTCGTGATTCAGCCACCAATGTTCTATAGTGAGACCATCCGAGATTTTCATTTAAATTCAATGAGTTATAATGAACGTTAGATAGGTCACAAGGCTTGTGACCTATTCGATTTTTATAAACCTGATAGAATTTCCGCATGTATTTTAGGTTGGTGAGACTAAAGCCGCGCTTAAACTCCTGAGTAAGGCGTTTAGAAAGCGTGTTTAGTAGCTCAGCTCCATAGCCAGCTCTCTCCTTGCCTTGTTGCTCTGTTTCAACGATAAGACGGCCAATATTCCAGTAGGCAACACTTTGCTCATGGTTAACAGATTTCAGCACATTCTGTCGAGCTTGTTCTACATAACCAATGGCAGTTTGGCAGATTTGCGCAAATTCAGGGCTTGAGTCTTTCTTTGGGTCTTCTAATTCTTTGCTCACGTCATCTTCATGCTCTTGGTGTCCTCAATAGGGTTAGAGCATTATACTAGAGGGACCCCTACAAATAAACCAGTATTATAAAATACTGGTTTATTTAAGTATTAAGGGTTATGGCTTGTCAAAAGCAAATTTTAATGAATGTTGTAAAAACACGGATTTGTTCTGAATGGCTTCAGAAAAACTTTTTGACAGAAGCATGCAGTACAGATCTGAATGAAATTTCCCATCTCGATGAAGCATTTTTTTTCACGTTCAGTCACAAAATCCATAGGCGCATTGTCTACCCCTCACTTACAAAAGCACCTCAATGGGTGACGGCTTAGAATTCTGAATAGATAAATCGACTTTTTACTGATTCTATAGTTTTGTTATTCCTTGGTCTTTTCCTGAAAGACGTACGTATTTAAAATAGTTTCCAAAGCTAAGGCTTGCACAGGCTTGATCAGGATTTCTTGCATCCCAGCATCGATCGCATCTTGCTGAATCTCACTATTATCAGCATGCCCTGTCAAGGCCACAATCGGTACTTGCGATTTGATAGAATCGTTCAAAGCTCGAATTTGTTGGGCTGCTTCAACACCACTAAAATCAGGCAAGCCCACATCCATTAAAATAAGATCATAGTGATTTTTCTCAGCCATGG
>JABABH010000260.1 GCA_014238325.1 Coxiellaceae bacterium
CTTAAATCAAGATGCCTTTCAGCGCGGAGCCCTCTATGGTGGACGTGCTGGTGTGCAATATCATGGATCCAGACCATTTTTTATAGGACTTGATTTCGCTGCTGTGGGTAATAGTCGCAAAGCTACTATGCCGACACGCAATGCATTCACCCTCGTACCACCCGCGACGACAGGCCAAGCAACGTTTGTCAATGAATTCCGTATTCGCAGTAATTTAGATTTAGCTGCAATCTTTGGTACGGATATCACACGTACAGCACAAGCCTATATGAAACTGGGTGGATCAGTAGGACGCCTCACCAACCATGCCACATTTTTTGACACACCGCCAACCGTATTCACCCCAAGTGAATCCAATAGTGTATACGGATGGATGCTCGGCTTCGGGGCTGCAAGGGATTGGGGGCGTTGGTTTAGAGGATTTATCGAATATGACCAATATCGCTATGCTTCAAAAGCTCTCTCGACACTGGGTACACCCTTCGCGCCTAATACGGTCTCGACCATCCTGCCGGTACAGCGCGTACGTGTCTCCTCTTGGGCATTGCGTTTAGGTATAGACTTAACGATTCCGCTTTAAACTACATACCTTAATATAAAATTTTAATTCATCTGCCCCGTTTACAGCATAAGCGGGGCAGTGGCCAGGTACTGAGAATATTATCAGAAGCACCTTTACCATAATCAACATCCTCCATGACTGATACCATGGATCAAAAAAAAAGCCCACTTTCTCTATTCTTCCGAATACTCTATAACCGATATACTGCAAAGGTATTACTACCGCTGAGTGCATTACTGCTCTTACTCCAAAATACACCGCTGGCCTTCGCTCATCCTGCGCTAGCCCCTATTCCAGCTCCTCTTCGCTCTCCTTGGGTGCTCTATATCGGTGGATTTGGTGGGCACTATACCTCAGATTTTACCTATAGCAATCGTTATTTTCAGGCAGAAATAGCCTCTCCCCATATTATACAAACCTATAGTAATGATACCTTTCAACAAGGTGGACTCGGGGGGGGGCAAATCGGTGTGAACTACCATATCCATAACACGACATACTTCTTAGGCCTACTTCTATCGGGGCAAGGCAATGCCAACCATTCCCTATTAACAAGCACTATACTTGCCGACCCAGATTTCACCTCTCAATTCCGTATTGCTAGCATCTGGGATGTATCTGTATTACTCGGCAGCAATGTGACGGAACGCCTGCAACTCTATAGCAAGATCGGTACCGCACGGAACCATCTGCAACATCGACTGCAAGTCACACTCAAAACCAATCCCAATGTGGGAACCATAGATATAGATACGGCCTCCCATAATATATGGAGCTGGCTCTTAGGGGTGGGCATCAGCTATCAGATCACCCATTGGCTGGATTGCTTTTCGGAATACGATTACTACAGTTTTCCGAGCCACACCAACCTCAAGACGCTGAATAATTTTATCCCCACCATCACCATGAGCCATCAGCTATCTCAGCATATCCGACCCACCAGCTCGGCCATTCGACTCGGCCTTAATTTTAAATTCTGGGATACCCCTCCACCGGTGCTGCCCCGCATACTCCCCAGCCCTTGGATGATCTATCTCGGTGCCTTTGGTGGTTATTCTGGTGCAGACTTTCAATACCATGCGCGTAACACGATTCCTCTCAGCCTATTGCAATTCATCAATCAAGACACTTTCCAACAAGGCTTTTCAGGTGGTGGGCAACTGGGAGCACTCTATCATTATAGCCAACCGTATTTTGCAGGGTTGAATCTCAGCATACTGGCCAACGCGGAAAAAGCCGTGTTAACTCAACCCATGCTGGGTTCAGCCACCAACGCAACCTTCTCCTTGAGCCTGATGCATTTATTTGATATCAGCACCGTAGCCGGGGCCGATATTACGAAGCACGCACATCTCTATGCCAAGTTGGGTATAGCTAAATCACGTGTCAAAGCCACCCTATCCAACACCCAAGGCCTCTTTCTCACTCCTTTCTTATCCATGCCCTATCACAGGGAAGACAGCCTATGGGGCTGGATATTAGGTATCGGTTTGATGCGGGACATCAGTCCATGGTTGAATGCCTTTGCTGAATACGACCTCTACGGCTATGGTCGACAAACACCAGATCATATTATTTCAGGACGTCTGCTTAACGTACAAGTATTAAGCGCATTCAGCGCGCAATTAAGACGAACCCTAGATAACACCTTCCGCATCGGCTTAAATGTAAAATTCAATGATCATGTGACGCCATCGACTGACCTGCAAGCCCCCAGACATCGATGGAAATTATACTTAGGCGGTTTCACGGGCTATTATAATGCTGATTTTCAATATGCTGGAGATCTTCTACACTATCTCGGCAACATCCTTTTCAACACTATTATGGCTCATCATGATACCTTTCAGCGCGGCGAGTTATACGGTGTTCACGCCGGGGCGCAATATCATGGGTCGATGCCCTTTTTTATAGGGCTTGATTTCTCTGGCATGGGCACCAGTCGAAAAGCTACCATCACGACACTCAATCAAACGGGTCTCGTCTTAACCTCCTTATCGGGACCATCGACTTTCACCCACCAACTCCGCATTCGAGCAACAACAGATATCGCAGCCATATTCGGCACAGATGTCACCTCCTCGGCGCAGGCTTATATCAAAATTGGCGGATCTCGAGGACGTTTAGCAAATACAGACACCTTGACTCAATCCCTAAGCCCCGCTACCCCTCTCTCATTCAGCCATAGCGATTCTTCCAATCTATACGGTTGGCTGCTCGGATTTGGAGCCACACGAGATTGGGGGCGTTGGTTTAGGGGATTTATCGAGTATGATCAATATAGTTATTCGTCAAAAACACTCACCACACTGCAGACTTTATTTTCAAATCTCTCGCCTGGGGAACGTGTCCTACCCACTGAGCGTGTACGACTCACTGCTTGGGCCTTGCGTCTAGGCATCGACTTCACCATTCCACTTTAAAGCAATGCAACCACCACCTTTCCGCTATCCCTATCGGTCAACTTTAAGTGACTCATGATTGACATCATCTGGCGTAATATGCAAGAGTCGTAGTGCACCACCCATGATTTTGGCAAATAAAGGTGCTGCGACCAGACCACCAAAATGTTCGCCCTGAGGATCACGAATCACCACCACCACTACCAACTGGGGAGCAGAGACAGGAGCCATGCCTACAAAGGAAGAAAAGTAGTGATCTTTCTGATAACCATTTGGCCCCACCAAATAGGCTGTCCCGGTTTTTCCTGCTACTCGATAATCCGATACACGAGCACGCGTCCCCGTTCCACCCGGCTGTAATACCGTTTCCAACATCTGCATCACCTGCTGTGCGGTATGCTCAGACAACAGACGCTTCCCGTGAGGAGGCACGTGAGTTTTTAAAAAAGTCAGCGGGACATCTAAACCCTTATTTGCCAAAACAGCATAACCATGTGCCAGTTGCAAAGCGGTGACGGCAATACCATACCCATAAGCCAAGGTCGCAATAATACTGGGCTGCCATATGGCATGCGAAATCAGCATACCAGCTGATTCTCCTGGAAAGCCACTCAAACTCTTTTGTCCAAAACCCAATCGACTCAGCCATGCATAATATTGCTGCGGTTTGAGGGATAATAAAATTTTTGCTGCAGCAATATTACTCGATTTTCTGATCAGATCCGTTAAGCTCACAATACCATAATTCAAATCATCACGAATATCATAGCCACCAATTTTTACCCAACCAGGTCGCGTATCAATATAAGAATCAAGGGAATATCGACCACTCTCTAAGGCAAAAGCCACCGTAAATGGTTTGATCACTGAACCCGGTTCAAACATATCCGTGACGGCACGATTGCGATACGATCCCGTATCCATCGCTGGACGCGCATTAGGATCATAAACCGGCATATTGGCCATGGCTAACACTTCACCCGTCTGATTATTCAGTATCACCACAGAACCCGACTCCGCTTGGTAGCGAGAGATCGTTTCCCTCAACGAGCTCAATGCAAGGTATTGTAAGCGATAATCTAGACTCAAAACTAAACTATGCCCCTGTACGGGTTTTTTTATTAAGGCTAATTCTTGAATCACATGCCCCAAGCTATCTTTCAAAACCTCGCGTTTACCTGATACACCAGATAGCCATCCATTATAAGCGAGCTCCAATCCTTCTTGCCCATGCCCATCCAGATTAGTCATGCCTACCACATGGGAGGTCACTGCTGCTTTAGGATAATCACGACGATATTCTCGCCGAAAAAAAACACCAGCAATATGCTGCGCCCGAACCTTTGCCACTAATGAAGCTTGGCAATGCCGTTTCAAATAGATAAATTGTCGGTCTGCCTGGTGATGGGCAACTAAATATTTAAGGTCTATAATAGAAACACCCAGCAACGATGCTAAGCTATTCCATTCTTGAGATGAAGGATGAAATAGTTTTGGATTAACCCATATCGCGTGAACAGGGATGCTCACGGCTAACGGTATTCCTAGGCGGTCTGTCATCATACCACGCATGGTCGGAATATTGATGACGCGGAGGATCCGAGCTTTACTTTCCTTCAGTAAAAAAGATCGACTCAGGATGTTTAAATCGATCAAACGCCATACTATCCCGACCATGACCATGCACAATAAAAACCATAAACAATAGAGACGCCCATGCAGCCTGGTATACATCGGCATTACGGCGCGTCATCGGGGACACGCACCTGCAATAATACGACTTCTTGGTGAGTGGGGATATGCATATGAAATGCCACTTCTCCAGCTTGTTCTAAAAAAGGCTGGGTCGACCAGCGACTATAATCTGATAGTAATTGCTCAAATTGCATCAAAGCTTGCTGCTTCTCTTGTTGCAAGCTGTAGTACTCAGCAGTGAGTCGCCGATTCATATCCTTTAGATAAATGATTCCCAAAATCGATAACAAAATAGGGATCAATACTATAAACAGCCGAAATACAGATAGCGTGGAAATCGGTTGACGTTGGGCTAAACTTACCCCTCCCACTGATGACAAAGCACGAACAGCTGCATTCATAGAATCTTCTCCGTAATACGTAATCGAGCGCTGCGAGCACGTGGGTTCGCCCTTATTTCGTTGTCATCCGGTCTAATGAGACCATGAATTTTTTTAAACCGTGGACGGATAGCTGATGCTAAAACAGGCAGCCCTCGTGGATAATCATCGCCACGCGACTCTTTTTGAATAAAACGTTTCACTTCACGATCTTCTAAAGAATGAAAGCTAATGACACATAAACGCCCTTTAGGCTTTAAGACCTTCGCGCAGAGAGGCAAAGCTGTGATAAGCTCATCCAATTCCTGATTGATAAACATGCGAATTGCCTGAAAAGTACGCGTCGCTGGATGTTTTTTTTCTCCATGCCACGGGTAAGCCTGGCTGATTATTTGACTGAGTTGATCTGTACGGGTAATCGGTTGATTTTGGCGAGTCTGTACAATGGCATCTGCGATCCGCCTGGCATAACGCTCTTCACCATAATCACGAATCACCTGATAAAGTTCGGCTCGAGTAGCACGACTAATCCAACGAGCAGCATCAAGCGTCTGAGTCGTGTCCATACGCATGTCCAAAGGACCCGATTGCCTAAAACTAAACCCCCGAGATGCCTGATCTAATTGCGGAGAAGAAACCCCTAAATCTAATAAAACACCGCTCACTTCTCTGTCTGCAGCATGCTCCTTGATCACACGATCGATATTAGAAAAGGCGCTATGCACAACAGAAAAACGTGGGTCGCACAACGAGGCATGATGGCACGCCATGCGCACTGCTTCTGGATCTTTATCCAAGGCTAATAAGCGACCATGAGGTCCTAGTTTTTGTAATATTCCTAAACTATGACCACCCCGACCAAAGGTGCCATCGACATAAAACCCTGAAGATTCAAGTACGAGTTCCTTCATAACCGTCTCAAAAAGGACCGGCTTATGTGCTGGCACAGCAACAGATTCAGCATTCATAGCGATAAATTCTGCACATCAAGCGGCAGTTGATCAGCATCGGAAACATGGGCTAAAGCCGCCTTTCTAACAGATTCCCATGCGCCTTCAGACCAAATTTCAAATTTTTTCCCTTGACCGACCAGCATGACGCGCTGCGTTAGAGCAGCATAATCACGCAGTACATTAGGAATAAGCATGCGCCCATGCCCATCCAGTTCAAGCTCAGTCGCATGACCGATCAATAACCGCTGTATACGACGAACATCTGGATGATAAGTCGGCAAAGCTTCTAACTTACGTTCAATGCTTTCCCAAGCAGGGTAGGGATATAAGAGAAGGCAAGGATCTTCTGTATCGATAGTACAAACAACCCAACCACTCGCCTCATTAACAATTAAACGACGATATCGCGCTGGAATGGATAAACGACCTTTGGTATCAAGTGCAACTGCCGTGAGTCCACGGAACATGAATTCTCTCCCACTTTTGCCCACATTATACCACTTTATCACAAAAAAATCCAATTTTTGAAGCAAATACAGGCTAATACCAAGCATCATCCCGCCTCTCACATCCATGATCTGCCCGTAGGAAGACAAGGTTGAGCAGCACGGGTGGGTGCAGCATGGAGGTGCGGCAATCTCATTCACCTTGATTGCTCCATCTAGATGAGTCACTTCAAGTGCATGCTTCGCATCTTGCCAGTGGAATGGGTACAACAGTGCGTATTATTATACCAATAACTTGACTTTATGATTTGAAATTATACAATGAAAACTGGATCGATATGACAATTTTTAAATCTATCCCATGATAAATATTAACGCAAGCACATTAAAGAACGATACTAAAGATGACGCAAGTCTATCACGTTACATAGACGCCCTATCGGATAGAGACAAGACTTGGCAAGGTCGTAATACTGCTTGCCTTGACGAGCGTCGAGAAAAATTTGATAAAATAATCAAAATTTTTAACGATAAGGCTCAGCAGATACAAGAAAGATACAGGTCACAGTTCATACTATCATGCACCCTAAAGCATGCCGCGTTGCAGTCGGCAGTGCACAGAAGATATATCAACGATCTGTTATTGTCCGCCTTACTCATGAAGGCTACAAGCCGTGATAGTCTACTGCCTGCCATGCATCCCAAAACAAAAAATATAACATCATCAAAAAAACAACGATCCTCGGCTCATATACAGCCCGACCCCTTCAAACGCCCTAAAGGACGTGCTCCTCGAGCACCAAAGCGATCCTCGGGGCTTCATATACAGTCCAACCTCTCCAAATACTCCTCAGAATGCGCTCCTCAATCACCGACCGGTCAGTATAAACAAGAATCTGCTGGGTACTCACTCCCCCCAACACGTAGCATATACATGAATCATAACCCTGCTTCCCAATCTTTTAGCGAAGAGACCTACATAGAAAAAAGTCTAGTACAAGGACACTTCTCTAAAACGCAGATATTCTCAATAAAGGAATATTACTCTGCTTCTCCTAAGATCAGAGCAGCGCTTTTTCAATGCATCACTCCAGACAATATTCAAAATATACAAGCCCAGGGATTCACTACAACAGAGCTCACGACAATAATATTGGCATCAAATCATGAGAACCCGGACCGAGTCGATGTGATCCATCACGCAACACCAAGCCTCGCAACCCTACTCGCGAGTATGGGCACCCCTGATGTCACTCAGGCTAGACCAAAAACCACCATGGTAGCACGTTTAGCAGCAGCCAATATTTCAATATCATCTCTCATCGAGAAAGAATCAGGCAGTTACTTATATAATATTATAAAATACTTATGCGCTTTCACAGGCAAACCCACCCATTCAGATGATACTGTTTTAGACATTATACAAAAGCACCTAGGTATCACGCTAGGCGCATTCATTGCAAATGCATCAGGCGATTGCTTAGAGGATATTTTAGCACTGCTGCACTACTTCTGCGTAGCATCAAGCCGACTAACAGATCATACAACCCGCGAGCGGGCCACACCA
>JABABH010000261.1 GCA_014238325.1 Coxiellaceae bacterium
AACATAACCATACCATCATCCCAGCAAAGAAAAAACGTTTCATAGGCTGCTTTTTTATAATCACTGAACCACGAAGCTTGATAGTACTTGAAAAACGAATGAAATATCGATGCATCCTTATCTCCTATGTCATGTAAGCTATTAAATTATAAAATGAACTTTGAGTGATGAATCAGAACTGCCTCTATGACTATATGACTATATGACGCCAATAGAACATCTATGTTTCATCATGCTGATGCACGTGAATGGTTAATACATCGCATCGAGCATAATGAAAAATTGCTGTTGCAGCCGAGCCCAATAATCGATCAAAACCGTGATAAGCATAAGCGCCAACGACCACTAAGTCGGCATCTAATTGATCAGCCAAATCAATGACAGATGATTTTAGAGGTCCTGAGATCACGTGCTGTCTATCTATAGTAACGTCGATGGAATGAGCTAATCGATGCATCAATTTTCGTGCTTGCGTCTCAATTTCATGCTCTAAATCAATATTAATAGGGATAGAAAATTCGCCTCCATACACTATAGGAGAATGCTCTATCACGTGCACTATATCTATGGTTGCCCCGGCAAGATCAGCAATAGTCTTGGTCCGATCAACAATTTGCTGACTCTTTTCAGAAAGGTCCGTTGCGATCAGTATATGTTTATATTTCATACTCCTGCCCCTTAGTCGTCATCTTGCTTATTAATCAGGCTCATGATTATTTAATAAGGCTCCCCGTCAAAAAGTACACCATTATTGGCGAGGATAGGAAGATTGGCGATCTGCATCACCTATTAGGGGTTACTCAGATCATTCCCATACGACATAAGCAAGCAATAAGAAAATAGGGTGAGCACTAACTAACTTACCCATACAGCATTCTTATTCGTGGTACAGACACCTACCTTCACCACATCTTAATAACACTGTTAATAATAAAAGGGGTGGAGTCCACTCCATATGCTCTATCCTCAACCTGAAACCCCGTGCAACACAAGGATCTCCGTCTTAAATAGCACATTCACGGTCCATGATGATACACCCACCCCTTTTAAAATTACGCTAGATAAGTTATTTGGGTGTCCCCCCAAGGGAGAATCCAATGCACCCTTCTGACTAAAAATCCTTGTCAAAACATTTAACTTATTTAGGTCCCGGAGGGGATAGCTGCAAGCCTATCCCCACAAAGTTGGCTGTCCTTCTCCAACACAATCCCTGTCTTTGTTCTTCCGTAAACTAAATGTCCTTATCCTATTCCATGTCGCTCCTGCTTTGACTATTTGCTAATCTACATCCTTGAAACTCCATGAGAAGCAATATAACACCCGTGACAGCGAGATCAAATACCGACCAAGCGCAAAAGATGAACAGCCGGGAACGGCGCCCTATAGGCTTTAACTTAAAAATACTAATATATTCATAAGGTTAAAATGTTGCTTCGAAAGCACACTAAGACATTATGACCGCTAAAAACAGAGAAAGATGACATCAAATTGAGAGATTGCTTGCACGGTATTAAGAAATACGGAAACTGAAGGCTTAACGCATTTCCCTGCGTATTGTCTCGCTAGCCAAACGAGTATTAGGATAGAGGCCAAACCACGAATGAAAGGCCATCGCGTTGTGCTCGATCAACATACCCAAGCCATCCGCATAACCTGCCACTTTTTGAAACTCGATCGCCTCCCAAAAAGGCAAAGCGGCACGCCCATAAGACAAATCGTAACAAAAACTATCTACACCCATGATAGCCATGGGTAAGTTCAAAACCCCCTGAGTATGACCAACGCTTGTCGCATGAATAATCAGCGAATAAGGGCTATCGGTATGCAAACTTTCAAAATTAATATGTCTGACCTCCTCAGCAAACATGCCCATCTTCCTATCTAACTTCACTGCATTGCGGTGCGCTACCACAATTTCAGCTGGATGAGCTGACAATAATGCAGGTAAAATCCCCCGCACAGCACCACCCCCTCCCAGTATCAAGACTCGCTGCTGATAGAGCTGAATACCATAGTTTCTATCCAAGTCGCGCAACAATCCTACACCATCAAAATTTTCAGCATATACCGTGTTATCGACTCCAAACTGCAAAAGGCTGGCTGCCCGTGCCTGGTCAGCTCTTTCACTCGATGTTTGAGCCGCATCAAAAGCTTCCTGCTTAAAGGGCAGAGTAATATTTAAACCTTGCCCACCCTCTTCTTGAAATTTGCGAATAGCGGACAAAAATCCACGACGTCCAGGATCTAAGCCTATATACTCCATCGCCATAGGCCGACCCAGGAGTGCCATAAAGCATTCATAGATCATAGGCGATACGCTGTGATGAACCGGATGACCAATGACACCATATTTGGGTCGATCTGCCTCAATCATGGTGCTAAATTCACTATGACCTATTATCCAACATGATTACATCTGCTCAACTAAATAACGGCATAATTGATCTTCTAACTGATGGTAGCGATATTGTTTGCCTAAAAAACCACTCAACATCAATACAAAAGAGAGTGTATGACCAGAACGAGTATGCACATAACCCACTAACGCAGAAACCCCGGTCATAGATCCTGTTTTTGCCATAACGCGCTCTTTGTCTCTAATCCAATGCATGCGCGCAATCAGTGTGCCATCCACACTGGCTCTTGGTAACGCAGCCAGCAGCGGTACCCTCACCGCATGGGTCTGATACGCAAAGGATAATAAACGCGAAAACTGTAATGGCGTCACTAAATTATATCGAGACAAGCCAGAACCATCGTTAATATTGTTGTGTGAAAAATCAATACCTGTTGGTTTCAATATCTGTTTTAAAGCACGCAAACCATTTTGAACCGATCCTGAACGTCGATAATAATACTCACCTATTTTTTTTAGCAAAGATTCTGCAATCAAGTTATCCGATTTTTTTAACATCTCAGTCACCATTTCATATAAGGCAACAGACGGGTGGTCAGCCATCTCTGTGGAAGGATGCCCATATGGGTGGTGCAGTACATTTACGGATCCTGTCCATGCGATACCCTGTTGAATGAGCATACGACTAACCAAAACTTTGGCATAAAGTATAGGGTTACGTATAGCTAAGGTGCGCTGCTGCGAGCCCCACTTTTGATTGATACAACCATAGATCGTATAACGGTTGTCTGCATGACTATAAATCAGAAAAGGGCAATTAGGTTCATTACCATGCGTGGTGCGTACATGATTTTCAAAACTCACCACAGCATCTGGCAAGGCACTCTTCAATTGAGGAGGAGCATACATCGTTTTAGAGGGAGTCATCTGTAGAGCAAATGCATTACGATTTAAATTAATCGCTTGTAATGGTGCGGCATAACTATAACTTAAATCATCCCACAGCCAACCTGGCGGATAAGGAATCTCATTATACGCACTACTATCTAAATAAACGGAACCCATGATTTTTCTAATACCCTGGGCTTTCAGTGTTAAAAGTAATTGTTTTAAATCCGATACTCGCAAACTGGGATCTCCAGAAAAACGAATCACTACATGACCCATAAGTGTATGATCTTGAACCAAGCCATCTCGATATAGCGTGGTATGAAAACGATAATGCTGATTCAAATAATACAAGGCAGCAATCGCTGTAAATAATTTTTGTGTACTGGCTGGCGGGTATAAAAGATTCGTATTCTGACCAAAAAGAACACGTCCAGAATCAAGGTCTCGTACCACCATACCAACATTCACGGGCACACGAATAGCTTTTAAAATATTCTGTATATCATGTTGTTTTTCTACTATGTCATACGATAGCCCTAAAGCACAGCAAGGTAAGCATATCATGTTTATTACAAGGAGCATCTGGCGCAAACGGATCATTTGGACATCAGCACGCTTGAAGTCTCCCGTGTGACCATCATCACGGTGAGCACTGCCGTCAAAATAATCAGTGGAATCATGACACACCACACATATAGCAATGAAAATGCAGCCGTCATGGCAAAAATACCTAATAATACACCAATGAGTATAAATAAAATCTCTGAATAAATACCTACCAGATACAAAGTAAGCCCCAATACTAAAAGGGTAACCACACCAGCTTGTTTAATCGTTAACACATGGTGGTACAAAAAAAATGCAATCATAGCAATAGTTAGAATGGCACCTACCCAATGTAACCCTACCTGTCCTATACTCGCTGTCATACTTGTTTTTCCGCAATACTGCAAATACCCTACCCATGCCAAGCACAACACCGCATCCATCCCTGTCATCACACAGGCAGACACCCAATAGGCAAATGCAGACATACTGATCGCCACCAAGATGCACACCATGGCTGCAAGCATAGCAAACACGATAGCAATACGCACTTGCTGATGGCGTGTCTCCCCCTGTTGTAACCGCGCTTTCAACACGTTGAATTGTTTAGATCGTTTCATGCCACCTATCCAATACGGCTCTTTAAAGAGGTACTAAGACACAAAGTTTGAACCATTCGTCCACCAAAATTATGTGTCCATCCGTCCAAAAACAAGGTGAATAGCCCCTACTTATCACATGAAGTGTATCAGAAATCCTAATCAATCTGAACTGAAGCGCATCCAAAAGTGCAAAAGTTCAACAATTAAGTTTTCGTGAAGGGCGCATAGAGAAATTTATAACAACCTCTAGATAAATAGCAAAGAATCACCTAAACTAAACTCATCAGCGATCGGAATTTATATGAAAATTATCATACTGGGTGCTGGACAAGTTGGCGGCTCATTAGCTGAAATACTCATAGAAGAACATCACGACATTATCTTAGTTGATAAAAATGAAGAGCGCCTACAGTATTTTTCCAATCGACTAGATATTCAAACCATACCCGGGCATTGCGCCTTTCCCGATGTTTTGCGTAGTGCTGGCGCCAAAGATGCTGATATGATCATTGCCGTGACTAACAGTGATGAAGCCAATATGCTCGCCTGCCAAGTCGCTTATTCTTTATTTCATGTGCCTAAAAAAATTGCACGAGTTCGCTCTTCACATTATTTTGTCAATAAAGCACTTTTTGGGAAAGAAAATTTACCCATTGATGTGTTTATCAACCCAGAACAACTGATCACAAACCATATAGCACAGTTATTATTACATCCCGGTGCATTACAAGTGCTTGAGCTGGGTTCGGGGGCAGTAAAAATAGTCAATTTAAAACCTGCCTATGGCAGCACCTTGATTGGTAAAACCATTGCGACCCTATATGATTCAGTACCGATCGTTGAATTTCGTATGATCGCTTTATTGCGCCATGATGAACCTGTCGCCTTAGAAGCAGACACCACCATTGCTGTGGGAGATGAAGTCTTTCTCATCGCAGCCACCGAAGACATCGGCATTTTAATGACTACTTTTTACCCGAAAAAGAAAAGATATAAGCGCATTATGATCGTTGGGGGTGGTCATATTGGAAGCCTTTTAGCAGAAACCTTACAAGATGAATACTATGTGAAGCTGATCGAACCCGATCATCAACGTTGCGAATCTTTAGCTGCACAATTGACAAATGTGATTGTTCTCTGTGCAGAAGCCAGCGATGAAGAATTGCTGATGAATGAAAATATTGAAAACACCGACGTACTCATTGCCGTCACCGATGATGATGAAACGAATATTATTACCTGTATCCATGCGAAACGCTTAGGCGTCAAACAAACCATAACTTTAATCGCGCGCGCCGCGTATACAAATCTCATCGAAACCGGCCCCATTAATATCGTCATATCACCACAATTAGTCTCGGTTGGCTCTATTCTGACGCATGTGCGTCACGGCGATGTCGTACAAGTCCATGAACTCAGACGAGGTAGAGCAGAAGCCATCGAAATGATCGCGCACGGTGACTACAAAACTTCAAAAATTGTGGGTCGACGTGTGTCGGAATTAGCATGGCCACCTCACACGACGATTGGTGCGATTATTCGTGGGCATACTGTGATGATGGCACAACCCGATACTATGCTGGAATCCAATGATCACGTGATCCTATTGATGGCTGATAAAAAATATATTGCCCAGCTAGAAAAAATATTTCAAGTTAGCCCAGGATTTTTCTAAATTATGCATTTTAAAGCTATGTTTAAAATGCTTGGCATATTACTCATGCTATTTAGCGTCAGCATGTTATTACCGATCGGCGTCGGACTTCTATACCATCATACAAACGTGATTAATTTTTTAGAGTCCTTTGTTTTGACATTTGGGATTGGACTGATGCTATGGCTCAGTTTTCGTAACTATATTTACGAATTACGCACGCGGGATGGCTTTCTCATGGTCGTCCTAATTTGGGTCGTGCTCACGGCCTTCGGCAGTATCCCATTTCTCTTCACTTTATATCCCACACTCTCATTTACCGATGCTATATTTGAAACTACCTCTGGTCTTACGACGACAGGGGCTAGTGTCATCCCAAGTGTTCGGAACTTATCACATGCCATGTTATATTATCGACAACAATTACATTTATTTGGTGGCATTGGAATTATCGTGCTTGCTGTTGCCGTGACGCCCATGTTAGGCATTGGTGGTATGCAATTATACCGCGCAGAGGTTACAGGACCGATGAAAACGACCAAACTAACACCACGGATCAAAGAAACCGCACAGGCCCTATGGTATGTTTATTTTGGGTTAGCCGCCTTATGTACCCTCAGTTATTGGCTGGCTGGCATGTCTTTATTTGATGCCGTAGGCGAAAGCTTTAGCACTATCTCGACGGGCGGTTTTTCAACGCATGACAACAGTTTTGCTTATTATCACAGTATTACGATTGAACTCATTGCCACTATTTTTATGCTATTAAGCGCGACGAATTTTGCGCTACATTTTCATGCCCTGAAGCAACGCCAATTATCCGTCTATGTCAAAGACCGAGAGTTCCTCGCTTATCTTAAAATTATCCTCGTTACAACGGCGATTGTGGTGATCATTCTGCTTGTCCATGAGCATCCTAACAACCACCACTCCTTCATCAATATATTATTCACCGTCACGTCTTTGATCAGCACCACAGGGTTAACCACGACAGACTTTAGCATTTGGCCCTCCTTTCTACCGTTTCTTATGATGTTTATTGCACTCTTAGGTGGTTGCGCTGGATCGACAGCAGGAGGCATCAAAATCATCCGTGGACTATTACTGCATCAACAAGGTAAACGTGAACTAAAACGCTTAATCCACCCAAGCGCAACGTGGGCCGTCAAAATCGGAAATCAGATACTACCTGAACACCTCATGCAGGCTGTATGGGCATTTATGTCTTTTTTTATCGCCACCTTTGTGATTTTTTTATTGGGCTTGCTAGCCACTGGGCTGAATTTTACCACGGCTTTTAGTGTCATCGTGACTTGCATATCGAATACGGGCGCAGGGATTGGCGGAGTGGCTGGTAATTTTAGCCATCTACCTACCCTCAGCAAATGGATCTGCATCGTCGCCATGCTCATTGGACGCCTGGAGATCTTTACTATTCTGGTATTATTTTTACCGACGTATTGGCGAAATTAATCTGCCCTCGCTCTTCTCTACATGATATACCCATGCCACTGACAAGATGCGAAGCATACACTGAAGCGACTCATCACGATGGGGATTAAGGGGTCAACC
>JABABH010000262.1 GCA_014238325.1 Coxiellaceae bacterium
GATACGCTGCTACTGATTATTTTAGCGACTTCCGCAGAATTTTCAAGATTCGCTTGAAAAATATAGGCCAAGCTAGCTGAAACATACTCTTTAGCATCAGCCTGGTCCAACTGCCTGAGTAAGGAAATCGAGCCCTTCAGCACCCTCTCCACAAAATTGTCTTTGCCGATGTGCTTTTGAAGGAAGGCCACCATACCCAGCCACCTGAAGCCTTTCAGCTTTTCATCCGGAATTTGGGAGAGATCCACTAAGTTAAAGGGTTTCAGGAAGACCTGCTTAGCTAGATCAGCTTCATCGCCAAATAAGTCAAAGAAATCCATGGAATAAGGATACGCTGTGCCTCCCGTATAAAAGACCAGAGGAAGCACTACGGGCAGTCTCTTCGATTGCTTCTGCCTTAAATGATATTCCATGATCCGTAACATATAACGCATGAGTCGATAGGGCATCATCTCATCAGGCTTTTTTTGGTGCTCCACCAACACATACATATAGCCCTTTTTTCGATTAAATTCAACCTCATACAAAATATCCGCCATCGACTCCTCTAAGGATTCATCAACAAAGCTACTGTCTTGTAATTGCAAGGTTGTTAAATCAACGCTCCTAGCTATCTCTTTCGGTAAGTATGCTTCAAAAAATTCTGTTGCTACCCGCACATCAGACATCGCAAAACGGAAATATTTATCATGAGGATTGTGAATCTTTTTCATAAAAACAACACATCCAGGCGTTATGTACCATGACCAATAGATCCTGACTTAATTTTGAGAGGGAACTCATCGTTCAATCTTGCTTTGCGAAGCGGGTACTTCAATAATAATTATTATAGCCACTTCCAGAAGATATTCAATGTCGGAAAATATATAAATCTTTCAGATTAAAAACCGCATAGCGGATGATGGGCCTATGTCGATATAAATTTTTTGTTGGAAGAGCTCTAGCGATACAGCTGATTTAAGTGGAAAATTTATAGGCAGTATATTATGCTACGATCACCTTATTTTATAATACTTTTTTAGATGAACTTCTCTCTCAACGAATGGGAGGCGGCGCTATTATTCACACATCTCATATTATTAACTAAAGAGTCACAACCATGCAAGTTGAAAATGTACCCTCTGTTAAAAAGCTATTGGCTAGAACCGTTGCCGCCCAGCATGGGCCTAGGCAAAGTATATTGCTCACACCAAAAGAACGAATCTCATCCAGAAACAATACGGATAATTCGAATTTTCCCCGCCCGTCCATGTGGCTTCCGTCCGTCCATGCAGCCAGAAAAGACCTTATCTATGATCTATTAGTTAATATTTATAAATTCAAACAACAAGACACACGACTCAACCCGCATTTGGAACACCAAGAACTAGTTGAAATGTTGGAAAAAATCAAACGATATCTAAGCTTGAGTCAGATGATCAATGACGAGACGGGTGCTGCTCAAGTTATCCGTAAACATATGTGCAAAGTAGCAGAAAAAAAACCTAAGCTTTTGAAAAAACTCTTAGAGGAAAATAAAAAAGATAAAGCCCCTGCATTATCAGAATTAGCCCTCAAGAAACTTTTTAACCAGCTCTTCTTTCGGGCTGAAGAAAGCTGGAATCAACTGGAGCGCCTCAAAGAACCCCTATCTATTCTTAGGAAATATCTTGGCATACACCCCTTTCATGCATCTTGCTCTCCCAGAGAAGCGCGGCTACAGGACGCAATACGTGATAGCGATACAAGCACGCTTTTAAAATCTTTAATAATGGGTGCCGATCCCAATCAACGTAATAGCAAAGGCAATACCCTTCTACACTCGGCGGCACGCCACAGCAATCAAAAAATGGCGGCGATCTTACTCGAGTATAAAGCGGATTCCTCTAAATATAATGCGAAGGGGGAGACACCTCTAGACTTAGCAGTATATCGGGGCCATGCAAGCGTGGTTGAGACATTGCTGTGTTTCAACCCCTTGCATAGCAGATGCCCCTTACTTCTAAAGTTTGCCGAAAGGAATGGCGATGCCGCAACTGTGGCTGTTATTAAGAAACATGCCCCACCTCCGAATCAGCCAATACACTCGTCTCTTCTCTGGAACTTTCCTACGGCGAGTGTTGAGCCCCCAACAATTCATACCCACCTTCGACGAAGAAAAAATGCAAGATGAGCTATAAGATTTCCCACTTCACCTGGAGGTAAAAGCAAAGCTGTGAAGGGGACTTTGCATGCTGTCAATCGCTAGCCTCTTTTGCCTGGCTTCCCGACCCTTGCTATGTTTGCTATGGCTGCTCCCATTTTGGATAATGCAACAATATACCCATCTCACTTCAAGATGCGAAGCATGCCCTTGAAGTGAGTCATCCCCATGGGGCTTCTTAAGGGGACAACCACGGTTTTTCTTTTAAGTGGCTGAGCGAACATTTATTTTTCGACAGCCAAACAAAGGTATACCGCTCGCGACTGAAGATGCGAAGCGGGTAATTGCGAGCGGTATATACCCCAAGATATGCATGATGATGTCTGCGCAGATGTCATCTTCAATGTGTACCCTCAGGTTTATCCTTGGTTTGAGGGCGAAAGTCAATGCGTGATGGAAGCCTTGGCTTTGCATACTGTCAATCGCTAGCCTATTTTGCATGGCTTCCTGACCTTTGCTGTGTTTGCCATGGCTGCTGCCATTTGGAATAATGCAACCATATAAATCGTCCACGCTCATCTCACCGCTGAGACACCACCATGATGCCAAGCCCTTCTACACCCTTCACCGCTTGGCACGAAGCACAGCACTATCCAGCATTAATGCGAATATCTAGGGCCCGTGATTGGCTCTGCTACACTGACTCACTCACGTTATTGCTCGCTCACACCACTCAACAACAAGCGCAACTCCTCATTGCCCATGAAGACGATGGCTTTCCTCAGGCAGAGGAGTGCTTGATCCTACAACAACCTGAAGATAAAATCGCAAGAATTCGAGAAGGAGGTTGGTATCACTTGGGGGTTTTATGGATCAGCACCCGCGTCGTTATTCCACAGCCTACCTTAGAGGCAGCAGGCGATATTTTACGACATTTGGACCAGCGCTCTATTGGCACCGCCTTATTATTTCATAACCCTAAGGTCATAGTCGGCCGACTGGAGTTTAGGCCCATCGTGGTACAAAACGCAACCGATCCAACACTCGTATCCACTACCCACCATCAATCGGATACACTATGGGCAAGACGCCGCCTATTCGATATTGAAGGCAACCCTCTACTCATACAAGAAATATTTTTACCAGAGATCTTCGAGCAAGCACCATGCTTTCCACCTTAAGCGAACGATTAAAACAACTCAAGCACTACGCACATCTCATGCGGTTTAACCGGCCTATAGGCATACTCTTATTATTATGGCCGACGCTATGGGCTCTGTGGATCTCAGCGCAAGGATTCCCAGGCTATCGAATCAGCACGATATTTATCATGGGCACCTTGATCATGCGCAGTGCGGGCTGCATCATCAATGATATGACTGATCGGCATATTGACCCCTATGTCATGCGCACGCAACTTCGCCCTTTAGCATCAGGAAAGGTCACACTATTTGAGGCTTGGTGCCTGTTTGTCATCATGATAGCTATTGCCCTAAGGTTGGTGCTCTTACTGAATACACTGACTCAATGTCTCGCGATCGCAGGCCTTGCTTTGACCATGATCTATCCATGGTTAAAACGCTACACCCACTTCCCGCAGTTGGGCTTGGGTTTGGCCTTCGCCTGGGGAGTACCCATGGCCTTTGCTGCCCAACAAGGCAGGGTACCTTTACCTGCCTGGATACTATTCATCATAACCCTGCTCTGGGTGGTCACTTATGATACGGAATACGCAATGAGTGATCGTGACGATGATCTTAAAATTGGGGTCAAGTCCACTGCCATCTTATTTGGATCCTACGATTATAGGATTATTGGGGGGCTGCAAGTTTTCTTAGTATTATCCTTTACCCTGCTGGGCCTTTGGTTAAAATGGAGCACGTGCTTTTATATCGGAATCGGTATAACGGCACTCTTGTTTGGGTATCAACAAGCTCTACTGCGCTCCCGCGAAACACTGCAATACTTACGCGCCTTTCACAATAATCATTGGGTGGGATTATGCCTATTCTTGAGCATCGCGCTCTCTTATCCTCTCGGGCCATCCTGAGCAGGTATACCCATGCCACTTCAAAATGCGAAGCATGCCCTTGAAGTGACTCATCGCGATGGGGATTCTTAAGGGGAAAACCGCGATTTTTCTTTGAAGTGGCTGAGCGAACATTTATTTTTCGCCAGCCATCAAAACAAAGGTATACCGCTCGCCATCACCCACTTCACATCTTCAGCCGCGAGCGGTATATACCCATTCCACTTCAAAATGCGAAGCATGCACTCGAATATCCAGCACAAAAAAAGCCCCTACCGCTCCTGATTTTAAGCGAGCAAGCCATGCCTCAAAATTTGCCAATTGCTTAATTTTATGCCATAATCGGCACACACTACATTCAGGGAATCCCGCTACTCGCTTATTGGATTTTCCCACTGCATCTAGCAAGACAACCCATCAGACTCTTTTAACAAAAATTGGGCATAGATTTATGCGGCTAAGCACTATCACAAGAAAGGATCACAAAGTAGCGATCAGCAGCGCGGCTACAAGTCTCGTCAATCAGCATAAAAGACAGCCTAGTGCTGCACGCCTACAACGCCTATTTTTTGGTATAGCCCTAGCGATAACTACCACCCTCTGCTGGCCCACTGCATATGCTGATAATTTAGTCCAAATCTACCATCAAGCCCTCAAAAGCGACCCTAGCTTTAAACAATCGTACTCGAATTGGCTATCAGCAGAACAAAATCTGCCACTGTCAAAAACGAACCTTCACCCTATGGTCGATATTTCCGCCGGTGTTAGCCCAAACTATCAATGGCTAGCCAGTCACCATGCTGCCGGCTCTAGCCATGCATCAGGAGGGGCCTGGGTCGGCTCTCCTGCGGGTAACTTCGTGCAAGTCAGCCTCAGTCAAACCTTATTCGATGCCGCGGCTTGGAAGCAAATCAACGGAGCTGAGTTCTCAGTTAAGGCTGCCACGGCACAGTATCTAGCAAGCGCACAAGACCTGATGGCTCGCACTGCGACCGCATACTTCAATGTTCTCTCTGCTTCTGAACAACTGCAATATATTGTCGCGCAGAAAAAAGCGATGCTACAACAGCTCATGACGGAGAGACAAAAATTTAAAGTGGGCTTAATTGCTATCACAGGCGTATACGATGCCCGCGCAAAATACGACGCCTCCGTGGCGGAACAAATAAAAACGCAACACCTACTCGCCAATCAGCTAGAGAATTTACGTGCGATTACTGGCACATCCTATCATGCTCTAGCCAGCTTAGAAAAAAATGTCCCTCTGCGATCGCCACAACCCAACCATATTGATGCCTGGGTCACGACAGCTAATCAACATAATTATGCCATCCAAGCCCTAGTGAATACGATGCTCGCAAAAAAAGAAGCAGTAAAACAAGCCCTAGCCTCGCGATACCCCACCCTGAAATTTTCTGCACAAGCCGCAGCCAATATGAGCGGATACCTCCCTACGACTACACCCTCTCCGACTCCATCTAATCATGGCATCATTCAAAGCAGCAGCGAACAAGTCTCTGCCGGGTTAACGCTGAACTTCCCCGTGTATCAAGGAGGAGCGATTAGTGCATCGGCAACACAAAAGAATGATGACTATTTATCAGCAACCCACATGCTCGAGCAAACTCGCCGAGAAGTCGAGAAAAACACGCGCCAAGCCTATCTCGGCGTCAACGCCAGCATAAGCCAAATCAAAGCCGATCAACAAAGCATGTTATCCGCCAATCAACAATTACAGGCCACAAAAGCAAGCTATCAAGTTGGCACGCGTACTATGGTGGATGTACTTGACGGACTCAGCCTCTTATACAAAGCGCGTGAAGCGTGGGCGCAGGATCGCTATACTTATATTATAAATTTAATCAAACTCAAACAAAGTGCAGGCACTCTCTCACCTAAGGACTTAATAAAAATTAATGCCTGGCTATCTCATACTACCCAATTAGATCCAGAGGCTCCGATCAAAATGCGCTCCTTAGAACCTATACAGCTCAGCCCATCTAAGAAGAGCACCCATCTACCCAAAAAAACGTCGCCCAAGACTATGACTATACCCACCCCCTCATTGCAGCTGGCACAGAATAAGGTCGCGATCAAAAGCAATGTTCATAGGCATATACCCATCCCACTTCAAGTGCATGCTGCGCATCTTGAAGTGGCTCATCGCGATGGGGATGCTTAAGGGGGAAACCGCGATTATCCCCTTCAGTGGCTGAGCGAACATTTACTTTTCGCCAGCCAAACAAAGGTATACCGCTCGCAGTAGCCCACGTCGCATCTTCATTCGCGAGCGGTATATAACCCCTACTTTTTAGCCTAGCCTCGCAGGCCACCACACCTAACAGAACTTTAATATTTTCTTGGTATAATGAATCCTCCTGGATACCTTATACATTTTAATGGGATGACGCAGCAGGGCCCCCGAGATATCCTGGTATCCGTTGACAAGAGGACGCCACCCAAACAACCGTTAGATAACAATTTTTTATCAACCTTAGAGAACAAACCATATTATGCCCTCAACACCGAACTGTATCGCGCTCTCCAGCATCATCCTCGACCCAACACCATCTTTGCCTTCTTGCAACTCAGCCACTAGCGGAAAATGGAAAGACATACCGATCATTTACAAACCCATCAAAACGATACACTCCATTCGGGAAATCCTCTCAACCGAAGCAGCGAGACGGCTTTACTCGCACATAAAACCTGTACACCTTGTCTTCGATGAAAACCAGCATGCTCACGGCATCGCTGTTGAGGCACATCATCCTTTCTTTACTTTTGGAGACTTCTTTCTTCCCACTTTATTATATCTCCTACAAAACAAAGGACAGCCTGCCCCGAAAAAAGTCAAGAAAAAATATCTGGAAAACTTCTCAGAGGAGCTTGCAAAAAACATAGCGGCTGACGACCAGACCATAGCATCATTGCCTCTTATAAACACATACCTAAAAGCCTTAAAGGTCTGCCTAGAAGAAAAGCCTGAGCTCATACGGAAGCTTAAAGATCAGATGATATCTATCATCTGTTTGGATAACTTATGCGAAGAAGATGACGAACATTTAAATAATATTGGTTTTGTGCTTACCCTTGACCCTAACGTCCCCTCAGAAAATTTTAAGGATTGTCGCATCAGCGACGTGAATGTGGTTCGCATAGATTTTGGGCAATCATTCTATAAGTCGCTGGTGAGTCATTTCCCTGCCTATACTAGATTTCATCAACTCTCTCACGCAAGAGAGAAGTTTCATATCACAGGGCATTTCATAACCGATATTATCAAACCACATTATATACCTGGCTTTAGCTTATTACATAAAACGGAGAATTTCACCAAAACAGGCATTGCATACACCAATAATCCCGGCAAAATAAAAGCCAATCAGAATGGTATTATGCAATATTTTCTATATGAAAATAAGGAGAACACGAATGCTATTTGGAACAAGGCTTATGAGGACTTCTATAATTTTGACACACAGGCATTCCGAAAAGAGTTGAAAGGCTTTAGCCCTGATGGTTTACAAGCCAACGGCATTCATATTGCAGAACCTGAACACTTTAATGTGGTCAATGCTACCCGCGATATCATCAATATCATTCGCGGCAACGGCAGATCCATTGCGAAATCTGAAAATTGTGATTTCGTCAGCCAGATAGCGAATATCATTAGCGATAAAAAACTAAAGGTCACCCATTCTATAGCATCCAAAGCTGATGCCCTCAACCATGACGTTACCACTCAGCAGGGAAACATAACCTCTATAGAGACACCTTCAACTACACTCTCTTTTGAAGAATTTCAGAAAGCAGTCAAAGATATAGCTAAAGCAGACCGTACCCTTAAAGACAAAAAAAGAGAGATTTTATATTTAACGAAACAGTATGCTAACCAACTATCCACTGTTGAAGCATTCCAAGCACTGAAAGAGCAGTTCATCTATCATAACCTGGATGACTCAGTTATTCAGGCAGTACAGCACCCATACTGGATCTCTCGATTGTTAAACTCCCCTCTTTCTCATGAAAAAACAAGCAGTTATGCCTCGCTGTGTAACATGCTCTTGTCCACACTCCTGCGACTACAGCAACAAGGAGAGCCAGTCCATCCAGAACATTTCTATAAGTTAATACACTTCCGTACGCTCTTTATGCCCTACTCAAAACATCCTTTAACCTTGCATGAACGATTGCAGATATACCACCATATCGCGATATGTGATGAGGGTAGTGCGAACGAACAAGCAACACCATACGGCAAGATAAACTTCATACTCAAACGTGCCGTCAAGCTCCCAGAGCTCTCCCTGATCCTTCCAGTAGAATGCCTTCATGCACTTAATCAAAAAATTTATATCGCAACGCATCGCCGTGATCTCGGCTCAAGCAAACATTCTGCGCTCTATATTCTTTTTATGTTTTTCTATATATTAGAGCAAATTTTTCGATTCATCACCAACCTCGCAACGAGCCTCGTACGCTGTGTGACGGCCCCTCTATTATCCAGCCAAGAAAAGCAAAATACACTCGTGCACCACCAAGCTCACTGGCGCCCGGTAGTGGAAGCTATACCCATACCCAGGATATTATTTCCTATCTTTGCATGGGTGGTTATCTTGCAGCATTTAACTCAAAAAATCTTTTCAAACAATCAGCCAAAATCGGACCCACTTCCTACTGAAATTGCCTCCCTATTCGCCCATCAACCGACAGAAACGGAAAAAGAAAAGACCCAGAACAGCCATATACCATGAATTTATAGGATGCGGCAGACTCACTCTACGTCTTGATCGCAGCCGCGCACGTACGGCAATGGATATCAACCGGTAACTCGAAAAATCGAGTCGTCCCATGGAGAACATCGATCATCATCACGCGACCCATGCATAAAGTCCCGATATTTAAAATATATTTAATCACTTCATTGGCTTGCCAGATGCCCAATAGCCCCGGCAGCGTACCTAATACCCCAGCCTCAGCGCAGTTTAAAACGGGCATGGAGGGCGGGCGCTCAAACCAGCAACGATAACACGGCCCTCCCTTTCCAGGAAAAACTGTCATATAGCCTTGGAAGTGACGAAGCGCTGCAAATACATTGGGTTTGTCATACGCACAGCAGGTATCATTCAGCAAATAACGCGTTTTAAAGTTATCACTACCATCCGCGATAATATCGTATTGCGGTATGATCGTCGCCGCATTCTCCTCTGTTAAGAAACAATCATAGGCCTCTATTTTGCATTCTGGATTGATAGCGAGTAGACGCTTTTCTGCGATAGCTACTTTTTTCTCGCCACACTCCGCTGTCTGATATAAAGTCTGTCGATGCAAATTATCCAGAGCGATGTCATCACCGTCGATGATACCCACCCTGCCCACACCCGCTGCTACTAAATATAAAGTTAGCGCTGAACCCAAGCCACCCAGACCTACACATAACACGGAGGATTGCTGTAATGTTTCCTGCCCGGCTTGACCGATGCCAGGCAAGATCATTTGGCGACGATAGCGCGATTGTGCTTGATTACTGAGTGACATCTAAAAATTCTCTCACCGTAGTATCTAAATTTTCAGCGTTTGTGACGGCTGATATCACCGCCACGCCATTCACCCCAGTTTGACAGACAGCTTGCACAGATTGTAACCCAATACCACCAATAGCTACCACGGGATAATCCAATACGGTATTCCAGTAATGCAATTTATCTAAACCTTGAGGCGGAAATACCATGGCTTTTGAAGAGGTTTCATAAACTGGCCCATAAGCGATATAGGACGGCCGTAAGGCATGAGCGCATGCCACTTCGTAAAAGCTATGTGTGCTGATACCCACTCGCAAACCTGCATCCTGTAGCGCTTTAAGATCCGCGGTTAATAGGTCACTTTGCCCTAAATGCACACCATAGGCACCATATTCCATCGCCCATTCCCAATAATCATTGATAAATAGCTGTGCACCATAAGCCTCTGCTATGCGGATGCTGTCCCGAATCTGAGCTTGTACCCTATCCGGTGTCTGATTTTTAAGACGCAATTGTATCGTGCTGACCCCACAAGACAATAAGCGTTGCACCCACCCCGCACTGTCTACAATCGGATACAATCCAATACGCTTCTTCAACTTCGGAAAACGCGAGCGCTCACCATCATGCTGGCTATTGATCCATGGCAAGTCCTGAAAATGATGGGGCCAGCCTTCTCGTGCTAAAAAATGATGTCCCTCTGCGATATGAATACGACGACGCAACCCTTGATTCAGATACATTTTAGCAATGACGATAGCATCAGGTAAATCGTAACCCCAAGCCACTGCTGCTGCTATGGCCGCACTGAGCGTGCAGCCTGTCCCATGCTGATGGCTGAGCTCTTGTTTCACGCTCTTTAACCAAAAACCTTGACGTTCATTTAAAAAATAATCCTGCGAGTCCGCATGATCTAAATGACCACCTTTTAGCAATACATGTTTGGCACCGCTCTCTAAACATTTTCTCGCTGCTTGCTCCATATCGGCAGCACAACGAATCTTCATATCAAATAATATTTCAGCTTCTATGATATTGGGTGTAACCAGTGTTGCTAATGGAAAAACGCTATTTTTTAAATAGGTGGCGGCGTCTGCTTCTAATAAAGCTCCACCCGCTGTTGCCGATAGCACGGGGTCACAGATACTCACTCCAGAATAATTCTGTAAATAATCGACAATAACATCGATATTACCGGCGGTTCCCAAGGCTCCTAATTTTATCACTCGAGGCGGTAAAGCGGTTTTTATGGCCTCTATTTGCTGCTGAACCATACGTGCACTACTGTGCTCAGCATAATAAAAAGCAAGAGTATTCTGCGCCGTCACGGTCGTCACGATGCCACATCCTTGGATGCCTAAATCCTGAAGCACGCTTAAATCCGCTTGCAATCCGGCCCCGCCACAAGAATCAGAGCCCGCTATGCTCCATACGATGGGCTTGGTGGAAAGTGGCTCATGTTCGAAGCTTTTATCTGTCACCCTATTCTCAACTCATTAGCTGTCATTCGACAAAGGCCCGCCTTACTTTTTCCCCACTCTCTATTTATGCTGTCTGATGCCAAAATGGCGTATCCACCAGCGGCGTGCTTGCTTTTGCGGAGTCCCGCATCGGCATCGTACCTGCTTGATAAGCCAATCGCCCTGCCTCGACGGCCCGAGCAAAAGCATCGGCCATCTGCACCGGATCATCGGATAAAGCCACAGCCGAATTGATTAATACCGCATCAAATCCCATTTCCATTGCACAGGCTGCATGTGATGGTTTACCAATGCCTGCATCAATAATGATGATTACCTCAGGAAACCTCTCGCGCAATAATCGCAATCCATAGGGATGAATTAATCCTTGGCCCGTTCCAATGGGAGCAGCCCATGGCATTAAAATACGACAACCCACCTCTAATAATCGCCGGCATAAGACTAAATCTTCGGTGCAATACGGAAAGACTTCAAATCCTTTATTCATTAAGATTTCTGCGGCTTTCACGAGCTCAAATGGATGGGGTTGTAGCGTATAAGGATCGCCAATAACTTCTAGTTTTATCCAATGTGTTTCAAATAATTCTCGGGCCATTTCTGCCGTTAGTACCGCTTCTTTTACGCTGAAGCACCCCGCAGTATTAGGCAATACGCGACAAGACAAGGACTGCAATTGTTTCCAAAATACATTTTGCGCACCACCCGGAGACTCGCGCCGCAATGATACGGTCATAATCGATACACCAGAGATAGCGATAGCACGCTGCAATACTTCCGGAGAAGGGTATTGGGCCGTCCCTAATAACAAATGAGAGTCAGACACAAACTCATCTAAAGTGAGCATCACTATCCCCCTGGCATGGCTGAAACAATATCAATCACCATGTCGGTTACCACACTCATCTTTACATATTCCGATCTTGGAATAAAAGTCTGATCTACAGCTACAGCACAAGCTTCATGGTCGTACTGATGGTGCTTTAACAAATCAAACACCGTCATATTATTTGGCACTTCGCTCAAGTTGCCATTGAGCTTAATTGCAATCATAAGCACTCTCCCGGATTAAACGAGGATAACGAGAAAAAGACACGCCATGCTCGCACAAGCGTATGGCTTCATCAACTAACACCGGAGCGATTAAAAATCCATGCCGATATAATCCATTGATACGAATGAGTCCGGCTTGGTAATCAAGCCGCGGCAGATTATCGGGAAAAGCAGGGCGTAAACCCGTCACGAGCTCTTTAATCCTAGCCTCACCAAATCCCGCGTGCAGGCTATAAGCCGCTGATAGTAATTCTAAGCTACTGCGCACTGACATAGAAGACGGATCTGAAGACTCAAGCTCAGTAGCTCCCACCAAATACAAGGAACCCGGTCGCGGAATCATATAAATTGGATACCTCGGATGTAACAAACGAATGGGGCGCTTCAAGTGAACTGCAGGCGCATATAAATATATTAATTCCCCTCGAACGCTGCGCAAATCAGCAGAATCTGGCTGTGCGCCTATTCCTCTACAATCAAATACCCAATCAAAAGCAAAAACACCTTGATCTGTTTTAATTTGATAAGGGGCCATTTGCCATACGACAGTCTCAAAATAAGCTTGAATAGGGATCTTTTTTAGGTCTTCCCATAAGGCCCATAAAGTGGCTCGTGCATCAATTTGCGCCTCTTCGGGGAAAAAACAAGCTTTTCTACTCTTTAATTCTGGTTCTAAGATTTGGACCGCATCACCAGACAGGAACTGGACTTGCCGCTGTCTCGATTCTAACCTTCGATGCACCGATTCAAAATCAGATTCATCTTGTACATGAGCCACCATGAGGCTCCCTTCCTCCTGAAAGAATACAGGGGGATGAAAATGAGGCACTATTTTTTTCCAGGATGATAAGCCCTCTTGCCCTAATTCAAAAATTAAAGGATCCTGCGAAAGACTCTCCACCACCGGCGATAACATGCCTCCCGCAGCATGAGAACATACTCCCTGTCCCTGCACGCTTTGTTTATCAAATAGCGTAATCTGCCAACCTTGCCGTGCTAACTGCCAAGCCAATAAGCGACCTTGTATGCCCGCACCCACAATGCCTGCACGGGGCATTATGGCTCTTCAATATATAACGCGTAATCCTGTTTCCGGAACTCCTCAGATTTTTTCTCCATACCGCTATCCACATAGGCCCTAATATCCTGACTGATTTTCATCGAGCAAAACTTTGGCCCACACATGGAACAAAAATGTGCGGTTTTTGCTGATTGCTTGGGTAAAGTCTGATCATGGAAGGCAAGTGCAGTATTGGGATCCAGAGCTAAATTAAATTGATCCTCCCAGCGGAATTCAAATCGCGCCTGAGATAATAAATCATCGCGATATCGTGCTACCGAAGAACCCTTCGCAATATCAGCCGCATGCGCTGCAATTTTATAGGCCATCAAGCCTTGTTTAACATCCTCTTTGTTGGGTAAGCCTAGATGTTCTTTAGGCGTCACATAACATAACAAAGCACAACCATAGGCTCCGATCAATGCCGCACCTATCCCGCTGGTGATATGATCATAGCCTGGTGCAAAATCAGTCGTGAGCGGGCCCAGGGTATAAAATGGCGCTCCACTGCAATATTCTATTTGCTTATCCATATTTTCTTGCACTAAGTGTAAAGGAATATGTCCTGGTCCTTCATTCATCACTTGTACATCATGCTTCCAAGCAATTTGATTTAATTCTCCCTGCGTCTTTAATTCTGCGAACTGTGCTGTATCATTAGCATCTGCAATCGAACCCGGGCGTAACCCGTCCCCCAAGGAAAAGCTCACATCGTACGCACGCATAATGTCACATATATCCTCGAAATGCGTATATAAAAAATTCTCGCGGTGGTGGGCAATGCACCACTTAGCCATAATAGCGCCGCCACGCGACACGATGCCCGTGACCCGAGACTCTGTTAAATGTATATAGCGTAATAAAACAGCCGCATGTATCGTGAAATAATCGACGCCCTGCTCTGCTTGAGCAATCAGAGTATCTCGAAATATGGGCCACGATAACGCCTCAGGACGCCCACCCACCTTTTCTAAGGCCTCATAAATAGGCACCGTGCCAACAGGCACAGGGGAGTTACGGATAATATACTCCCGGGTCATATATAAGTTTTTCCCGGTGGATAAATCCATCACCGTATCAGCACCCCAACGTGTCGCCCATACCATTTTCTCCACTTCCTCCATAATGGAAGAAGTCACAGGAGAATTGCCGATATTCGCATTCACCTTCACCAAAAAATGACGGCCAATAATCATCGGCTCAGCTTCAAGATGATTGATATTCGCGGGAATAATCGCACGACCACTGGCTATTTCTTGGCGCACAAATTCGGGGCTAATGGTCTGTGGCATCTGAGGATTCCATGCAGAATCACGCAAGCGCTTTTCTCTTTCCACATTTTTAGGATACGCCGAGACCGTATCAAACTGCTGATTCTCTCGAATGGCTACATATTCCATCTCATCAGTAATAATCCCTTGCTTGGCATAAGCCAATTGCGTCACCGCGCCAGATCGTGCTCGCCGTGTTTTATGCTTAAATTGAGCCTCATCAGACCAGGCAGCTGGAGCATGTACACGAGGCACCACATCCGTATCATTACGTAAATCTAGGCCTGCCCACCTTGTCAAAGGCAATCCCTGATGGATATCTACCGTAGCTTTTAGATCAGTATAAGCTCCAGAGGTATCATATAAAAAAATATGATTTCCATTCGTCAAGTTGACACGCCGCATGGCTACCTGAGATTTTTTGCTAGAAATATAAACTTTTTCAGAGCTAGGAAAGGGTTGACGACATTCTCCCTCTAGAGAATCAATAGTCTGGTTGGTCATGTTTAGTCCTCAATCGCAAGACCGAGCCCCATACATTCTGGCACTCTTCCCTACGCAATAGCATGGTTTAATATCAGTAAAAAGGAGTTAGGTTGTGTGATCATTTTCAGCAAAAACATCGCTCAAATGCGGGATAAAAAGGCTATCACGGATATCTATACCACGCAAGCCTGATCCACCACACACTTTCTATTCAGTCAAGATCAGAAAAATGGCGAGCTTTTATCACTTCGATACTATTCAGCGTTCGCGCCAATGCACCCGTATTTTCTTGGTTCACTTGATAAGCACGCTCAGCGATCGCGGTCCGGGAGGCTGGATTATCCAGCCATCCACGAATAGTCTGGACCAAGGTTGGCACATCGTACACCATCATTAATGCCTCTGCTGCTTTTAATAAGCGGACCACAGCACGAAAATTAATCGTATAGGGCCCAACCATGATAGGCAAATGGAATGCCGCCGCTTCAATCATATTATGCCCGCCCATAGGCACCAGACTACCTCCCACAAATGCTATATCACTCACCCCATATAACAGCCGCAACTCCCCTAGGGTGTCACCCAATATAATATCTGTCGATGGGCCAGGCGCCTCTCCTAAACTTCGTCTCACAACCTGAAATCCATAAGATTCACACAAACAAAATACTTTAATAAATCGCTCAGGATGCCGCGGCACCAGCAACAATATCATCCTTGGATGCCGCGCCTTTAGGATCTTAAAGGCTTGTAATATCAAAGCCTCCTCACCTTCATGTGTGCTCGCTGCTATCCAGATGATAGGGTTACCCCATGCTGTTCGCAGCTGCCGAGCCTCTGCTTTCATACTCTCTGGAATGTCAAGATCAAACTTAATATTACCCGTCACACTGACATGATGGGGTGCAACGCCCAAATGACAGAAGCGTTGGGCATCTTCTTCGCTTTGCGCCGCCACACCCGCAATAGTAGAACATAGTTGCCGAAACCATTTCCCCAGACGTCGGTAACCTCGAAGTGATGGCTCAGATAGTCGTGCATTGGCAATAAAGACAGGTATGTTATATTTTTTGGCCATCAATAAGCAATTTGGCCATAACTCGGTTTCCATTAAAATCAAGAGTCCAGGATGGGTGCCTTTAAAAAAACGACGCCATATCACAGGAAGGTCATAGGGAAAATAGCTATGCCTCACCCTATCGCCAAAATATAGGCGCACTTGATCGGAGCCTGTCAACGTGGTTGTCGTCACCCATATAGACTGATGGGGAGAAGATTGCATCATAGCCTCCAATAACGGGATAGCCGCCATGACCTCTCCTAAAGAAACAGCATGGACCCAAATCGTTGATAAACGAGCATCTATAGGGCTAACATACCCGAAACGTTCGGCGAGCCTCTCCCCATACCCGGGAAGACGACGAGATCGACGCCACAAACGAAACCGTATCAAAGGTAAGGCGATATATAAAAAAATCGTGTATAAATGACGCATGTGTTTTATCAATCATAAAGACCCAGACTTCAACCTTAATGTATTCTATAATGTCCCAACTGAACAGAAGAATATCGGTGCTTTTAAATATGATGAATCATAAAATAACCCTCTTGTATATAAAGAGACATCACCTACGTACACACCGTCATCATGAGCCTCGCGTAACCTCCTGCATAGTACAAGAACCTATACTATGCATCGCCACACCGAACCGATTCTCTTAACTATGGCTTCTCGAAAAACAACCCAGCGATATACTGCCGATGCCATTGAAGTGCTCAGTGGGCTTGACCCCGTTAAGCGGCGCCCAGGGATGTATACCGATACTGCACGCCCCAATCATTTAGCACATGAGGTGATTGACAACAGTGTTGACGAAGCCATCGGGGGATTTGCTAACCATATCACGGTGACAGTCCATAAAGATAACTCCTTATCCGTAGAAGATAATGGGCGCGGCATCCCCATTGGCATACATCCTGACCATAAAATACCAGGTATAGAGCTTATCTTCACTCGTTTGCATGCTGGCGCTAAATTTTCAAATAAGACGTATAAATACTCCGGTGGCCTCCATGGCGTGGGTATTTCTGTGGTGAATGCCTTGTCCAAAAAACTCATAGCAGAAGTCAGGCACAACAAGAAACGCTATCAAATGGAATTTGCGCACGGTGCTGTCACGACCGACTTGCATACGATCGGCCGTTCCTCTTCACCTCAAACCGGCACCAGTATTCGATTCTGGCCAGCAAAACAATATTTCGACAATATACTTTTCTCAACAGCGGCGCTCAAACAAATATTATGCGCGAAAGCTGTGCTCTGCCCTGGCTTACTGGTTGAATACCAGGACGAAAATAGCAAAGAATCTTTACGCTGGCATTACGAAGAAGGGCTCAAAACCTATCTCTCCAGTCGCCTATCTCAAGCATCTTGCTGCCCACCCACTCCCTGGGTCGGCGCTTATCAAGGAGACACTGAAGAAGTCAGCTGGGCGCTTACTTGGCAATTGGACCCTATGCATGACAACGTTCACGAAAGCTATGTCAATTTAATTCCCACTCCACAAGGCGGCACTCATGTGACCGGGTTTCGCGCAGGAATTTTAGAGGCTATGCGCGAATTCTGTCAGCTCCATAAATTGCTCTCGCGGCAAATAAAACTCACCGGCGATGACGTTTGGGAACCCTGTCAATATGTCATTTCAGTAAAAATGCAAGAACCACAATTCTCAGGACAGACCAAGGAGCGGCTCAGCTCTCGACAATCTAGCGCATTTGTATCGGGAGTCGTCAAAGATGCTTTTAGTTTATGGCTCAACCATCATGTCGACCTGGGTAAACAATTAGCTGAACTAGCGATCGCGCGTGCGAATAAACGCTTGCGCGACAGTAAAAAAATTGATCGAAAAAAAATAGCTTATGGCCCCGCCCTACCAGGAAAATTAGCCGATTGCATCGAACAAAATGTCTCACACTCAGAATTATTTTTAGTCGAAGGGGATTCAGCAGGAGGATCAGCCAAGCAAGCACGCGATAAAAATTTTCAAGCCGTGTTACCCTTACGTGGAAAAATACTCAACACTTGGGAAGTGGATTCAGACCATATTCTAAAGTCTGAGACCATTCATGATATAGCGATTGGCATCGGGGCTGATCCAGGGTCGGATGATCTCAATGGATTACGGTATGGAAAAATCTGCATTCTGGCTGATGCCGATTCCGATGGACACCATATTGCAGCATTACTATGTGCCCTATTTATGCGCCATTTCCAGCCACTGATACTCGCCGGGCATATTTACGTTGCCCTACCCCCCTTGTATCGCATTGATGTCGGAAAAAAAGTATTTTATGCCCTATCTGATAAAGAGAAAGAAAATTTTCTTAAAAAGATCAAACGAGAAAAAATAAAAGGTCATATCAATATTCAACGCTTCAAAGGGTTAGGGGAAATGAATCCCAGTCAGCTACGTGAAACCACCATACATCCAAATAGTCGTCGACTAGTACAACTCACTTTAGAGAATACAACAGACGCAGCACATACATTAGACATGCTACTCGCTAAAAAAAGATCTGCTGACCGCCGTCAATGGCTTGAAAAAATGGGACATCTTGCTGATTAAAATTTTTCCGTACCCGTCGTCTCACCCGTTCTTCTTGCACCTTTTGGTACTCGGTGCAGCTGAATTATCTACCTCCAAACTTCGTTATAGCATGTTTTTAAACTCTATCATGATCGTAGAGGGTTAGGTTAGGCAAGATTCTTGCTGCTTGATAAGAGGCTTTCCGACCGTGTCTTTAGCTCGCGTCTAAACTTTTGGGAACGAAAAAAAGAATACGTCTTCTCTTTTTCTTTTCCATCACGATATACGTCATCGATTTCTTTCTTCCAAACCGTCCTTGAACGTTTGCTAATTTGAGAAACAATATGCTCCGGCAATTCCGGCTCATTAGTAATTCTAGCCAGAGCTGTCTCGAGAGCTTTATTTAATACTTTCCCGGTATGCTCAATGCTAATTTGGTTGCAATTTCTATTTTTTATCTCATAGTCATTGAGCTGTTTTTCGCATTTCGAAAGTTCATGGGTTTCCTTTTCAATATTACCCCCCTTTAATATCTCGTCACATAGCTCTATCAATTTGACTTTTATAGGTTCGACCTTCTCATATATGACAGAGGGCGAAATTGAGAATTTTTTACTTTTCTTCATATTTTCATCAATTTGTTTAGACAACACTTCTATTTTCGATGCTTTGATCATATCTAGATTAGCATTCTTTTTCTTTTCTTCTTCAAGACGCTCCTCTCGTTCTTTAGAAGTCTTTCTATGACACAATTCAATTTGAACCTTTCTATATTCCTCTATACCACCTTTGAGAATCGGAAACATGAGGGAACAATCTTCCCTGCTCAATGCCGCCTCTCTAGAACCACCAACATCACTAATGACTCCAAAGGACCCATAACATAAGTATTCGCTATAAACTAAGCCAAAAGCCTCCTGAAACGAGAGGCCAACGCCGATATCGCTGGCTGCACGATGTAAACAGCCTAACTTTCCTTGATTTTCTAGTCCGATAATAATAGGCACTGTAGGGTAAGACTTTCTTAAATTCTCAATGAGGTCTTCTGCCCCTGCATAACCAGCAAAACCACAAATAATGACATTGCAATCTTTTTCCAAGGAAAATTGAATTACGTTTTTAATCAAATGGCAACCTTTATCTGGGGAAATTCTACTTATAAATAAGATCGTTCTTCTTTGGGGATCAAAAGCAAAATTTGGATTAATTTCCAATAATTTATCACATAAAATTTCTTTAGCTAATTTTTTCTTTTCAGAAACAGACATCTTCTCAAATACCGCTTTGGAGCTGTACCCCGCAATAAAAGGCAACATGGCATGGAAGCCATGCAAAGCCATATCTGGTACACTCACTACGTGTCGAATCTGACCTCGGTCTGCCATGGAATTGGTATAATGCGAATTACTATATTCACCATTCTTTAACCATTCTTCGTAATCCTTTGATACCGCATAGATCATATGATGAGCGGACATTCCATGCCCTCGTTGAGTAGCCCCCTCACCTAACTGCTCTTTTATATAATAAGGCAATATACCTTTTCCAGGATCGCTATGGAAAGTATTAATTTTTACCATTTTTTTAGCTTTAGATGGATCTATATAGCATGCCGTATTTCCATAGTCATGTGAATGCATCACATGAATTTTATATTTTCCGCTCCAGTAAGTAATAAATGCAGCGGATATGTCATGAAAATGAGCATTGCGCATAAAAAGAGATACTTCCTTGATACCACTACCATCATAGATGTTTGCTAAGGCAGTATATGCATGATGAATATCGCAACGACACTGAGCATAGTTTTTTATACCTTGTATCGTTTCCTTCAAACTGAAGGGCTCCTCTAGCAATCTAGCCCGAACACAGTATTCCGTAGAAAAGTCATCTCGAAACAGTTTATCTTCTAAGCTTTTTATTCTATTTTTTAATTTATTCTGCTCTGGAGTTAACTCAATGGGTATAGTTCGAATCCCTAAAGTCTTACCTTGCTTATCTACTGCAGTAGCAAAATAATTGCTATGGTTTTTATCTGGCTCTATATAAAAATATTCATTATTTCCTTTTTCTTCACGCCAAACCGTAATATTAACTTCCTCTTTAATAGGTAAGTTATGGTTTAACTCATCATGCTTATAAATATTGGCATCAAAAGTTATTTTATTTTTCTTTTTTGTAGGAAACGGTTGCCCAAAAGGGTGATAGGCAGGCAATACTAAAGCAACTTTCTCGTTTATCTCTAATGATTCAGCTTGGCACGCCATAATCGCATTAATATACATTCCATTTCCACCTGCAACAAAAGGGCCTCCTTCTGTGTCAAGATGCATCACTTGATAAATTATTTCCATAAATATTTTCCGAGCCGAAAAGTTTAAGTTTTATTTTAAATGCAAAAAAATTGACAGCACAACCGGAGAGGTATCGAACCGCACATTATAAATAATTTATGCATTCAGCTTTATACGTAAGTTCAAAAAAAGTATATAATAAAAAAGGCAAAAAAAAACCGTATTCCTAAAAGTAAGAATACGGTTTATAAATAATATAGACTCTAATGATTAGAGAAGAGTCTTGAAAAAAATCCTGGCAGCGACCTACTTTCACATGGGGAGACCCCACACTATCATCGGCGCGAGATGGTTTCACTTCTGAGTTCGGAATGGATTCAGGTGGTTCCCAACTGCTATGACTACCAGGAAATCGATAAAGACCAAAAGATCTTAAAACTTTGTAAATAAAGACACTTTTTTCTAGTTATAGAAACCATTTAAGGTTATATAGTCAAGCCGCACGATTAATTAGTACAGATTAGCTTCACTCATTACTGAGCTTCCACACTCTGCCTATCAACGTTGTCGTCTTCAACGAATCTTTAGGGACCTTACAGGTCCGGGAGATCTCATCTTGAGGAAGGCTTCCCGCTTAGATGCTTTCAGCGGTTATCCCTTCCATACTTAGCTACCCGGCAATGCTACTGGCGTAACAACCGGAACACCAGAGGTATGTCCACTCCGGTCCTCTCGTACTAAGAGCAGACCCTCTCAAATCTCCAACGCCCACGGCAGATAGGGAC
>JABABH010000263.1 GCA_014238325.1 Coxiellaceae bacterium
AATATTAGATTATTTGATCAATCGGGTAAGGTTATTCATCCGGATTTATATTCTTTGAAGCGTATTTGGATTCGCGCTAAAGATTGTGTCATAGATATTGTGAGTGTCCTCAAAGGCCGACCATTTGTTGCATTTTCTCTCAGAGTGCTAGAGGCTTTTTTTCGATCGCAGGAAGCACAAGATAAAGAAAATTTAGTGAGAGAAGATGATTTGAAAGCGTTGTATGATTTATTTTGCTTACAACGAGCTGATCAATCGATTAGAGAACATGATGAGTTCCAAGAAAAATTTGTTTCCGCCATGAGCTTGAATATCTTGCTATTGGTGACATTTCTGAAGGATTCAGTATGCTTATTACAGAAATTGAAAACGTTCCTCCTAGAGAATTTAGACCAAGACATGCCTATTATACAACGAAGCACTACCCCTAACATGATATCTGCAGTTTTAAAAACCGTGAACCGAAGTTTGAAGGAAAAGAGGCCTTTTGTATCTGCAAAAATTATAGGGAATCGTGATATCTTGTGGACTCAGGTTGAGTCAGAAGAGATTCGTCATCAGCTGCAAGAAGATTTTTCTCAGGAAGAACAAGATGCCTGGTTTCCTGCTTTGTCTAGATAAAGCCTAAGATTAGAAGAGAGGGCGTTTTATATATCTCAATATACTTGATAAAAAATTTTTTCGTAACGATATTGAGACCAGACTCATAATTTTTTTATCAGGATTTTTCTCAGCCATGATGATGATTTAGCTTTGTGTCTGTAGGATGCGTGCATGGTGTTGAATATGATCATCAATATAGCTTTGAATAAAGTAATAGCTATGGTCATAGCCACGATGCATGCGCAAGGTTAAGGGCTGTCCTACCTGGTGACAGGCAATGGAAAAGAGCTGAGGTTTCAATTGTGTTTCGAGAAAATCGTCTCGATCACCTTGGTCGATTAAAATATTCGGATAAGCTAAGCGATTTTTTGCAGTGAGCAGCAAGGCGCAGGCGTCATGTTTTTTCCACTCATCCTCGTAATCACCCAGATAATGTTGAAAAGCTTTTTTACCCCAAGGTACTTGCGATGCTGCCACTATGGGCGAAAAAGCTGAGATTGACTTGAAAAGTTTTGGATATTTAAGCCCTAGCGTGAGGGCGCCATGTCCACCCATGGAGTGACCAAAAACACCTTGTTTTTCTGGTAATAAAGGAAATTCATGACAGATTAAAGGATTCAGCTCATCGATGAGATAACTTTCCATCCTATAATGTTTTTTCCAAGGCTCCTGTGTCGCATTAATATAAAATCCGGCACCTTGCCCCAAGTCATAGGCGTGGTCATCAGGCACATGATGACCACGTGGAGAAGTATCTGGGACAAGAATGGCTACCCCTTCTTGTGACGCAGATCTATAGGCACCGGCTTTATGGGGAAAGTTTTCGTGTGTGCAGGTCAGGCCAGATAAGAAAGTGATGAATGGAGTAGGGCCATCTTTGGACTGCGGAGGCATAAAAATAGAAAATCTCATGGTGCAACTCAGGACTTGGCTTTCATGTTCGCATATCAGCAAAACACCGCCAAAGCATCTATGTTTTTCAATGTGTTGGATCATGATCTAGCTTTCTAATAAAGCACGACGCTCCTAATGGATTGGCCATCATGCATGAGAGCAAAAGCGTGGTTGATCTGATCTAATGGCATGGTGTGTGTAATTAAATCATCAATATTGATTTTTCCATCCATATACCAATCTACAATCTTAGGCACATCGGTACGACCTCGAGCACCACCAAAGGCGGATCCTCGCCATACACGTCCGGTCACCAGTTGAAAGGGTCGAGTTGAAATTTCTTGCCCAGCACCTGCTACACCAATAATGATACTCTCACCCCAGCCTTTATGGCAGCACTCTAATGCTTGTCTCATGACGTTAATATTACCAATGCATTCAAAAGAATAATCAACGCCACCATGGGTTAAGTCACAAATGGCTTCAACAACATCCTTCACTTCTGTAGCATTGATAAAATGGGTGAGCCCAAATTGGGTCGCGATCTCAAGTTTTGAAGGATTGATATCGATACCAATAATTTTGCTTGCACCCACCATGCGGGCACCTTGGATGACGTTCAAACCAATGCCACCCAGACCAAATACAGCAACCGTGGAGCCTGCTTGAACTTTGGCATCAAAAACAACCGCACCAACACCTGTTGTCACACCGCATCCGATATAACACACCTTATCAAAAGGAGCATCTTTGCGAATTTTTGCAAGTGCAATGTCTGGAACCACAATAAAGTTCGAGAAAGTAGAACAGCCCATATAATGTAAAATAGGCTCGCCATCTATCGAGAAACGACTGGTACTATCGGGCATTAAGCCTTGCCCCTGTGTGGCTCGTATAGATTGACACAGGTTGGTTTTTGGATGAAGACAAAAATCACATTCACGACATTCTGGCGTATAAAGAGGAATCACGTGATCGCCAACTTCTAAGGAGGTCACTCCTGCGCCGATCTCACGAACAATACCTGCGCCTTCATGTCCTAAAATAGCTGGGAAATGGCCTTCTGGATCATGACCAGAGAGCGTGAAAGCATCCGTATGGCATACGCCTGTTGCCATATTTTCTACCAACACTTCGCCAGTTTTGGGTGGTTCCAAATCCACTGTTTCGATACTGAGGGGTTGACCTGCGGCATAAGCCACGGCAGCACGTGTTTTCATGAGTGATCACACCTTTTTTAAAATGTATAATGATGCAGCTATACTAAAAAATACAGCCATGATAATGGCTGATATATCCATTCACTTCAAGTGCATGCTTCGCATCTTGAAGTGGGATGGGTATATACCGCTCGTGAATGAAGATGCGAAGTGGGTTATTGCGAGCGGTATATCTTTTTTTTGATGGCTGGCGAAAAATAAATGTTCGCTTAGCCACTTAAGGGGACAATCGCGGTTGTCCCCTTAAGAATCCCCATCGCGATGAGTCACTTCAAGTGCATGCTTCGCATCTTGAAGTGGGATGGGTATATCATTAGAGCAGGGGGTGCTTGATATAGCGAAAGACTCCAGATAGAAACATTTGTACGGCTAAGGTGGTTAAAATCATACCCATTAATTTTTCAATAGCGGATAGCACACGTCGGCCGAGAGCATGCATAATGGGACGCGCGCCTAAGATGATAACGGTAGAAATCACGGACGCAATAAATACGGCTAATAAAATAGACCATCGGCGACTAGGTTCTTGTGTGACGTAGAGAAGTACCATCGCGATAGCTGAAGGGCCAGCCGTTAACGGTATGGCAAGTGGTACGATAAAAGGTTCTTCTAAGTCTTCTTTCAACACTTTTTTTTCATCCGGAAAAATGAGGCGTATAGCAATGATAAATAGAATGAGACTGCCCGCGATGCTTAAGGCTGAGGTGCCAATATGTAATCCGTGTAAAATATATTTTCCAGCAAATACAAATACCGATAAAATTAAAAATGCGATAAAGGATTCGCGTATGATGATACGAGATTGTGTTTTTCCATCAAATCGTTTTAATATGCTGATGAAAATTGGGATATTACCTAATGGATCCATGAGAAGGATTAAGGTAATGGTGATGGAATAGAGTGTCATGTTATGAGCCTCGATGGGATATTTTAAGCGGAGCTGAGGCCATATCAACTACTTAATGGGTTCTATGGCGGATTTTGGCGAATGAGTCAATTGCTCAATCAGTGAATTTTTTTCAGCTCGATAGCGACCTGTGAGCGTGAAACCACGTAAGTGCTTCTGGTCGTCATAGAATAAGGCCCGATGATCGCCATGTGCGTCCGTATACTCCCATTGCCCAGCAATGGCCTCAGGAGGCGGTACAGTTACGATAGGGCAAGCAGGTGTTTTGATCGCGACAGGCATGGGTGGGTAAACGACAGGCGTTGTTGGTTGTCTGAGATTACGAGCTAAAATTCGCGCGCACTGTAACAGAGGGGCAATATATTGATGCAGATGACCCGCGACTTCTGCGCAATCACCTAATGCAAAAATATCAGGATGAGTGGTTCTTAAATGCTGATCCACTTTAATGCCTCGATTGACCCCCAAGACAGGATGGGCTAGATCTCGGTTGGCTTGGATTCCAATGGCAGATAATACCCCTTCAGTACGTATCGTTTCCCCCGTGTCAGTCACGATGATATAAGCTTCCTGATCGGCATGGATGCTTGCGATTTGAGTATTAAAATGCCACCGGATGGCAGGCCCAGATAAGGCTTGTGTTACAGCATGGCCAATCGATTCAGGAACGAGGCGAGAGAGGGGATAGGGGTCGAGTGATATGATATCAAGGTGGATGCCAGCATGTAGCAGATCGTTGGCAAATTCGCAGCCGACGAGACCCGTTCCTAAAATAGTCAAATGCTTTTTTCCTACGAGCCACTCTCTAAAATCAGCATAGGCTTCTAAATCATTAATTGATTTGATAGCGTGGGGGGGCGCTCCATTCAATTGCGGTAGGCGCGGGCGCGAACCACAAGCTAGTACCAGTTTATCATAGGCGATGGCGCGGGTACTGGTGTGTATGGTACGGGCTTCAGGGTCAATCCTAAGGACGGGGGAATGCGTGTGAATGGTCGCTTTGAGTTGGGTGGATAAGGTATCTGCAGTCTCAACGACCAAGGTCTGCGGCGTTTTTTTATGAGCGAATGCGGTGGATAATGAGGGTTTGGAGTAGAAGGCCCCATCATTGGCTGAGAGTATAGTTAAAGGTGAGTCTTGGTCACATTTTCGCAATTCTTTGGCAAATAAATAACCGGCAAGTCCTGTGCCAATAACTACAATAGGAGCTGCTTTATTCATGGTGCTGCTGATCCTGATGGATGATTATGTACGGCTTCTAGCATAGCTTGTACATTTTCAATGGGTGTATGAGGCATAATACCATGTCCTAAATTAAAGATATGTCCGGTACCTCGACCGAATGTATTTAAGATACCATGGACGGCTGCTTGTGTCGTTTGAGGGTCAGTAAATAACATCGCTGGATCTAAATTTCCCTGTAGAGCGACTCGATCTTCGCAACGAGTACGGGCCTCACCGATGTCTATAGTCCAATCCAGAGCGATGGCATCACAGCCGCTACGGGCTATGGCTTCTAGCTGTAACCCTGTATTTTTAGAAAAAAAGATGACGGGTACGCTAGGGCTGTGTGCTTTGATAGCTTGGGCAATTTGAGATAAATAGCATAAAGAAAACTGTTGGTAGGCTTGAGGTGTGAGCAGCCCCCCCCAGGTATCAAATAATATAATAATATCTGCACCTGCTTGGATCTGGTGTTTTAAATATTCAATCGTCACCTCCGTGAGCAGTTGCAGTAAGCCTGATACCAGCGATGGAGCTTGATAGAGTCTCGCTCTTGTATGATGAAATGTTTTACTAGAACCTCCTTCAATCATATAACAGGCTACGGTCCAAGGGCTGCCAGCAAAGCCAATCAATGGTTTTTTTAACGCAGGTTTCACGAGGCTGATGGCTTGAAATACATATTGCAATCTTTCGATAACTGCTTCAGTCGGGAGCGCTTGTAGCTTCTTTAAATCAGCAATATGTCGGATAGCAGGATGAATAACAGGTCCAACGGATG
>JABABH010000264.1 GCA_014238325.1 Coxiellaceae bacterium
CTCATGCCTGCCTCCCCTTCTTTTAAGATTTTCAGAATTTGTTGCTCTGTAAAACGTTTTTTCATCGGTAACCTCCACTCTATAGATCTGCAGTATCGCAAATCTTACAACAGACTGGTTACATTTTAGGGGACTAAGACACAGGGAGGATTTGGATATTGTAATAGTGGAGGAAATATACTAGGGAGAGCACAAATTTTTTTGCGCTGGTTGAATCGACAATATTCTTTTTAGTATGCTATTTCTCCTGACCGGAATGGTCAAAGATGAATAGATTTTTAATATAACACAGGGCAATAAGATATCGTGATTAAGAAAATCTTAAATGCTAGGGTTATAGCACTGTGATATGGGTATATTTAGCCATCCTGGCTAATCCTATGATAGGAGCAAACTAAAATCGATCATGTCAGAAAAATAGCCTTCATCGATAAGATCATCGGTAACGCCATTGACATGTATTAGAATAGGGCGACATGAAAAACCTTTAGGTCGCTTAAGGCGGTCAATTTTTTGTTGAACTTCTTTGATCACGTCTACACCGATTGGATTTTTTGAAAATTTGATTTCACAAATGTACAGTGTATTAAATTTCGTTTGTATCATATAATCAATTTGACAGCCCAGTTGTGTATTGGTTACTCGCTGGAAGAAAGGGTTGTCACTGATAATATTTTCAGGGTTAATATTGAGTGATGATTGGATATATCGTCGATTATTGAGCACCAAGTTTTCAAATTGTAATCCAAGGATAGTACGCCATTCTGGTAACGAGGCAAGGCTGGTAAATTCATAGCTACCTCTGTCTATCTTAGTCTTGTATTTTTCAATGTAGCGCAAGTAAAACCGAAGGTAATTGTCACTTAGTCTGTAGTGACTTAAGCGACTGTCCTGGCCGGTCTTGATATTCCAGGTGTAGTCTCTCTTAATGAAACCACACAGAGATAACTCTTCGAGGTATTCGCTTAACAAACCAGTCATTTCAACTTTACAGGCTTCACTAATTTCAATTGTTTGCTTGGGCGCATGTATCAGTGATTTGACAATTGCACGATAAAGGGGGGTTCGTCTTTGAAACATATTCGAGAAAATATGCTCAAACTCATCAACCAATATACCGCCTTTTCTAAAGCAGAGTAATGTAATGTTTTCTTCAGCTCCAGCAGATGCGTTGATTTCTTCCAGGTATCTTGGCACGCCGCCAGTTACAGATAACAATTTAAATTTTTCATAAGTTGATATGTTATTGAGTTTATCGCTCCAAAACTGAGCACAGTCATTTAAAGGTAGCTCTTCCAGAGTAAGCGTATATGAAATTCGGCCAAGGAATCCTGTGTTACTTAAAATGTTTTCCTCAATCCAGGCGCTGGCTGATCCGCAGATTACAAATAGCAAGTTTGGGTTCTTTTTAAACTTTTGATCCCAAGCATGTTTAATTTTTCCTAGAAAGTCTGGATCTTTAGAGCCCATCCATGAGATTTCATCAAACAGCAGGACGATACGTCCTTTTTTAATTTTTTCGTGTAACAGTTGGAATAGTTTGCTCCAGTCGTCAGTTTTGATCTCAGGCAGCCCAGTTTGCTCGCTGAGCTGTGCTGCAAAGGTGTTGCGTTGCGATTGGGCGGTGTTTTCTTTCGTTGGAGCGAGTCCGGCGAACGAGTAGAAGGTTGTATTCTTGGCAAACTCCTCAAGCAGGCGGCTTTTGCCAATACGCCTTCGACCTCGGATAACAATCAGAGACGCGGTTTTCTTATGCAGAAATTGCTTTAATCGCGTTAATTCGCTTTCTCTTCCTATAAACTTCTCAGTTGATGTCATGTATTCAGCCTTATGTGTCACCTATCTTAAACTAGTACTGTTAATAAATAAACAGCGATAAGTAGTATCATTATAATCTCTTATATCAATACTGTAAATAATTGAATTTTGTTTTATAGTATCAATGATGAGCGTAAACTATGATTTTGGGATGTTGGTTGGCTAAATCAATAGGTTACTATACCCAACGCAGTTCAAGATGTGAAGTTAGGTAATGGTATCCTCTGAAAATTGTCTCCTACTGCTCTTCATCAGCGGGTAGTAGGTTCGAGACCTGCACGGCCCACCAATGAATCAATCAGTTACCGCAATATTTCTAATCACCCATTTTCGGACCGTGGGGAAATCGTGTGGGATTTTTTTGAACACCGGAGCAGCGTCAACGTTGGCGTACTGCCGTCCGGCTGCTGATAGATAGTATTCGCCGTTTTAATCAGGTTGCTAATCTCTGCCGCCGAATAATGTGTCGTAATCCGCCCTGACTTATGTCCCAACAAATCCTGTCTATCCTCAAAGCTCACACCGGCTGCTCGTAAC
>JABABH010000265.1 GCA_014238325.1 Coxiellaceae bacterium
AATTCTTTTTTTTTTTCTTTCTGTTCGTTACACAACCCCCCTGATCAATGGCGGAGCCCAAAAAAAATTTGTCACACCGCGAGTCGAGCCCGAACCTTATGATTCTCTGCCACCCGGAAATGAACACCACTCGTCCACGTCAGCAGTTAGAAATTTGCCTAAATTGGGTCTACACGTTTTCACATAGCTGCCCCCTTAGATTTTGCTAGAATGTTCTGGAAGGTTCCATTGTTGTTGTTGCCTGTCTATTCTTGTCGTATTGATTTTATGTGCGATTCAATCGGCAGACCTGCTTGTTCTCACGCTATATATATGTTTGTTTTTCAAACTCAATCATTCTCCGCCCCAAATTTCTTGGCTCTCGCTGCTGCTTGTTTCTTGTCTCTCGGCTTTTTATTGTTTTTCCCTTAGGTTCGTTGATGGGAAACTTGCCGTTGTTTTTGAACCGGCAATTTTCTTCATTAATTAGCCCTGGGGTTTAATTTGAATGCTTATTTAACTCTCTCATCCGTTGCTCTTATTTTGTTTACTCTGCTTTTCTGCTTTAGTAAGTTGTATTGCCTTTTTATTTCAGCTTTCTCATTTTCTTTTTGGTCCGAAATTTCCCACCGGCCAAGAGTTTCAGAAAAAAGATTTGCTTCACTTTTTACTCCCTGTTTCTTAGCTTGATGGTTACTGGCCCAATTTGCGTTTACTTTCGGATATTTCTTGTCCATCTAACTACACTATTCCTAACTCCCTTCGAAGGAGGAAATAGGAACCTTATAGTTAGACTCTTATTTCTTTAGGTTTTTTTTTGGTTTCATTTTATTTCATTTTGGGGGAGGGGGGGATGTCCCTCCCCGTGGCTTGATATGGGGACTTTGTGCTCCTAGAGACCGTGGGGGTAACCTGGTATAGCACTCGCTTAGTTGCGCAGTAACCCAGTGTTGTCGTCACGGACCACGGTAAAATTTTGAGAATTCCCCCCTTTTCTAACGTTGGCTTGCGCGATCCATCACTGTATAAATATAATATATATATAATACACATAAACATATACGGCACTGTACTGGCATATCTTCATAACTTTATTCACATGACACCCCGTCCACCATAGCAAATGTCAATCATCCCGTAGCTCCCTTTCGAATGTTTTTGCCAAGTTTTCGTTGCCTTTCTGGTTTAAATGTAGCCCGTCTGTGAACCATTCTTTTGGCATGGGTTCGAATTGGATGACTTTTGTTCTGCTATCCCAGCTGTTTGATTCCAACATGAGATTATATCGGTCGATATGCGATTCGATTCGGGTGTTTTCACTCCGAGGACGGTTGATTATTTGGCACAAACGAATTTTTGTTTCGGAATTATACTGAGAAAATTGGGTTTCGAACAACTTAACTTTCCGTATTAATTTACTGGGACCCATTTTTGGCTTGTTTTCTTTGGTGGCCAGATTATTCGTTCCTCCGAAGATCACTACTTGCTTTAGAAAATTCCCGCTTGCAAATTTGGCAGCGAGCAATATGTACTCCATTTTGGCTCCAGGTAGTGAAATAATCGAAACTTTGCTATCCAGTGACCTGGATAGTTGTCTAGAGTCTAGATGTTTTAGCATGGAATCCCCGATGATCAAAATCTCTGGATAGTCGTTAGGTCTACCCCCAAATTTGGCACGAAGGCTCATCAAGATTTTACCGGCCTCGTTTCTATTTCCACCCCAGAATTGATCTCTTCTGTTATCTTCCACAATTTTTTGGCTTCCGGTCGATAACAAAAACTTCTGAAAGTCTTCATGTTGATGGAACTTTTCAAAGTCGAATCGCATCATCACCGTTCTTTTCACCAACTCCCATAGATGCGGGTGTGTATTTTTGATTCGGTGACTTAATCTCTTTTGGGCCTTTCCGTCTAACTCCTTTTTGATCATTTCCGCCATTTCCGAATCTTCCCCCAACGTTGCCTTGGCGTATTGGTAAACCTGTTCGACGGTTGCCCATTGTTCGTTGAAAAGTTGTAACGGTGCCGGATGCAGGTGGGAAAATTTGTAGTGGGGGCCAAAATATTTGAATTCCATTCTGGATTTCCTTTTCGCTGGGGGACTAGGATACTTTGTGGTCAGCGCCTGAAATCGATACGCACCGCATTAGGCTTACTATGAATTCGGCGCTAATGCAAGCGC
>JABABH010000266.1 GCA_014238325.1 Coxiellaceae bacterium
AAGGTATACCGCTCGCCATCACCCACTTCGCATCTTCAGGCGCGAGCGGTATACTTATCCAAGATCATAGGATCTTATTGAGCTGAGACATCAACTCAGACCCGATTAATCATACAGGTAAGGTGCGTATGAAACCTCCACATTTCTTATTTTCTAGTGATGCAAAGCTGCTATTAGCTGCCTCACCCACGCTCACTCAATTAATCATAGGAAAGCCACGAGAATCAACTGACAATCTCTTCGATCAGTTGATGACAGAGGAGGATGAATCTAGTTTAGATGATCTCTTCATGAATATGGTCGATCCTGAGGCATCCGAATCTGAAAAGACGAGTGCAGACAAGCATCCAACTCTATTTTCAGATGAGCAATTGCAAGCTGCATGGGAGGGGCCTTACCATGAATTTTTTAAAGAAAAATTTAGCGTATATGCACAATTATCGAAGCAATATTTTCAGGATTATACCCAACATAAACCCGCGGCTGGTCCTGCTCGCTCAAAACCTGCAACACCGGAATTGCACGCGATTATCGATCAGTTTAAAGCGATGGAAAAACAGCTTGATCATGTGATGAACCAACATTATATCGCTTTGCAGAACGAATTGGAATTATCAGCCACCACATTCATCCATAACTTAAAAGCTCAAGGCATCAGCCTATCGGATGAGACTATGGAATCTCTAAAACAACCCAATCCACTCCCTAATTTAAGAGAGCAGATTTCAGCATTAAATCCTAAACATCCCCTTGCTCGCACAACGAATCGACAGAATTATTGGAGCTTAAAGATCTATCTTGCCCTAAAGCAAAGCACCCCCCTATTAAATGAATCAACCATTCAGGAAAATATGCATCATCTGCACAATAGCTTCGAGGACAGGATACAAAAGAAACTTAGCTTACTGCATCAGCAAACAGTTGAGACCCAAGCTTTAGCAGCTAAAATTCAACGTGGTCAGTAAACCCCATCCCATTTATTCTATGCAGAGTGATGGATAGCCATTGTTAATCCGGACGACGCTGCTGCTTTATTTCATATAAAGCCATACCACAGGCCACCGAGACGTTGAGACTTTCCACGCTCCCTTCCATAGGAATATAAGCCAGCCGATCACAATGCTCGGCTGTTAATCGACGAAGTCCTCTACCTTCACTACCTAATACCAGCGCTAGATGATCTCGACAGTCTACAGAAGACAAAGGCATGGCAGCTTCCAGACTGGTGCCCACAATTCCTATCCCCTGTTGCTTTAGCCATCTGAGAGTACGAGCTAAATTAACAACGCGAATCAACGGAGTACTTATGTCTGCACCGCAGGCTACCTTTCTTGCCGCTGGCGTCAAGTCAACCGATCGATCTTTAGGAATAATCAGAGCTTCTACTCCCATCGCATTGGCTGTTCGCAAACAAGAACCTAAATTTCTTGGATCTTGAATATGATCCAGAATTAATAATAGGAGCGGCTTGGTACGAGGACTCGCAAGCAAGGTTTCTAAGGCAGATTCTGTTAATACGCTTGCCGCTTTGCAAACAGCGACTATACCTTGATGAATGCTAACACCCGA
>JABABH010000267.1 GCA_014238325.1 Coxiellaceae bacterium
AACAAATTTTTACTATTTCTTCCGAAACAGAAGCACGTGATGCTCATATCGACTCTGTCGAGCTCAATCAGCCGGTGCCTATCAGCATACAGCGCATGAGACTGTTGAAGGAATCAGCTATTTTAGGGGGAACCATGCTATTGATTGCCCCTCCCATCGTCAGTTTATTTCTACAAAACTATGAGATAGCTCAGTCCTTTATGCACATTGAGAATCCTTGGTGCAAAATGGCTGTCGCGACTAACCTAACGAGTGCTCAAGCCATTTCTACCCTGATCGTACCGATTATTCACCTTGAAGCGCTGATGACTGGAAAAAGTAATGCGTTGATGCAAAGGGTGACACAAAGCCATTCCCCCATGAACAACACCTTCAGTAGTCGCGCAAAAAAAGCAGGATTAACGCTTACCCTCGCGTTTTTCCACTTGGCTCCTCAAGCCTTCCTCTTTAACCTCACCCTAAACACAAAGGTCTTCTCCTCTACTTTTGTCATCACCAACGACATTTTATCCGCAGCTATAATCGCATTATTAGAGTCCACTGCCCACATCGATCACGTTGATTCTCACTGGAATATTTGGCAAAACTGGAAGCAACTTCCTACCTGGAAACAAGTCGTGATGCTCGGTGTTGCCCTGACACATCCACTGCTCCATAACCTTTCAGAGGTACTGGCTATAGTATCGTACTCGAAGGATCCAGAATATGGGACGCTCTTGAGTTCTACTTTGATAAGCTTCACTGCCCTCGCAATACTAGCGGAGTTACCAGCCAACATAAATGAAGGTATGGCGCACGGCGGACAGGCTGCAGTAGCTTTCTTAGATCGAGTACGAGGTGACCACAACCATGGAGAATCACAAGATTTACTTCCTGACCGCCTTCCGATCAATGAGAATACAGATTACGGAACAGCCTCTAACCCCTCTGATGAGCAGCCAGGTAGATTTCAAAGACTTTTCAATCGTCTCTGTAATAGGGAAAATCAGGACCCCACGTCTTCAAGCGCCGACTATGGACCCACCGTCTAGGGGCTGCCGATAGATTCATTCAGTGGGCTCGCACTATAAACCCAATCTAAGTTGATGGATCAGGTGTGGGCCCTTGTATATTAAGCCAGTATAAACCTGCACCAAAGAAGCGCCAACCGCTAACAAACGTTTTGCATCATCAAGGTTCATAATACCTCCCGTTGCAATGATGCAGCTATCGGGTGCCTCTTCACGTAGCTGTTGAACAGACCGCAAAGTCAAAGGAAAAAGTGGGGCTCCGCTCAGCCCTCCGGATTGCTCAGCATCACGATATCCAGCAACCCTCGTGCGCTGACAAGTCGTATTAACGGCAACAAAACCATCGATTTGATAGAGCAGTGCTGTTTTTATCACATTTTTTAAAGCATTCTGTGATAAGTCAGGAGATACTTTTAATACAATCGGTACTGATTTCTGATAATGATCCGATAATCGTTGCCGGGTTGCATGCAGTGTGGCTAATAAATCTTTCAAATAATGATCGGCATGCAAAGATCTCAAACCTGGCGTATTGGGTGAAGAAATATTAACCGTCACATAGTCAGCATACGGATAAACAGCTTCTAGACAATATTGATAATCTGATGTCGCCTCAGAGAGTGGCGTACTGGCATTCTTGCCAATATTAACCCCAAGAATACCGGAGACGTGTCGAGCTTTAAGCTGCTGGACTAAATGAGCAACACCGTGATTATTGAACCCCAATTGATTAATTAAAGCATTCGCTTGAGTCAGACGAAATAAACGAGGCTTAGGGTTTCCTGGTTGAGGACGAGGCGTGACCGTCCCCAATTCAATAAATCCAAAACCCAGCCCAAATAAAGCATCGATATAATCACCATTTTTATCCAGCCCAGCTGCCAGCCCAATACGGCTGGGAAAATTTAATCCTAAAAAGGATAGATTTTTTTGAGACCACTGCTGTCGAATGCGATGGACGCGTGAGGATGAATAGCACAGTTTGAGCCAACCTAAAGTCAGTTGATGCGCATATTCAGGCGGTAATAAAAAAAGTAGAGGGCGACATAAATAACAATAAAAGTAAGAATGTAACCATAGCATATTAAGAGAGCCTAGGGTCGAGGAGACGGAAGGACTCAGCAACCAGCGTTACCGATCACGGCATCTTATGCAAGATCCTCACCATCGTCAAGCTATCCTCTGGCAGTCGATCAACCTGAATGCCTGCTTATGCTGAGCTTTCATCTCGCCTACAAAGTTAATATAATGCACGAACGAATACAACATACCGCAGCGATTTTATGACGATCACATTCAGAGGACTCGAGCCTATATGATTCATGGTCCCCATTTTCCATTACCTGATAGGCTGCGTGAATTTCGACAGCATGTTCACTGCTTCGCACAAAAGGAGATAGCGCCCTATGCCGCTGAAATCGATGCAGCTAATGCTTTTCCGTATGCCTTATGGTCTCAATTAGGCCGAGCTGATCTTTTAGGTCTCACCATCGATTCATGCTATGGTGGCACAGCACAAGGCTATTGGGCACATGTCATTGCGATGGAGGAAATCAGTCGAGCTTCTGGCGCCGTTGGACTCAGCTACGCTGCTCACTCCAATCTTTGCCTACATCAAATTCATCACTTTGCTTGCCCCGAACAAAAAGATAAATTTCTACCTCCTCTCATACAAGGTAAGTATGTTGGGGCACTCGCCATGAGCGAGTCAGGAGCCGGTTCTGATGTCATGAGTATGCGCCTAACTGCCACGCCCCATGGCGAGGGTGATTATGTATTAGATGGACAAAAAATGTGGATCACGAATGCCCCTATGGCCGATGTGATTGTCGTCTATGCGAGAACAGTTGGCAAAGAAGGCTCCCCCATTACAGCATTTTTAGTGGAAAAAACCATGCCCGGATTCAGCGCTGCCCCAACACTTCATAAATTTGGTATGCGTGGCTCTGACACCAGTGCACTTAACTTCAACCGTGTGCTTATTCCTAAAGCCAATATATTAGGTCGCGTGGGCCAAGGCGCGTCCATTTTAAAAACAGGCTTGAATTACGAACGATTAATCTTATCTGCTGGCCCTGTTGGTATTATGCAGGCCTGCTTAGATGTGGTCATACCTTATATTCACGAGCGTCGCCAATTTGATAGGGCGATTGGTAGCTTTCAGCTGATCGCTGCCAAAGTCGCCGATATGTATAATGCCTTGACGGCTAGTCGTGCTTATTTATATCTCCTCGCCAACAATGCAGATCAGGGCTGTCTATCACACAAAGATGCTGCAAGTATTTTCTTATTAACAGCAGAACATGCTACCCAAGTCGCCCTACAAGCGATGCAATGTTTTGGTGGCAACGGATATATCGATGCATTCCCGTTGGGTCGATTTTTACGCGATGCCAAACTCTACGAAATTGGTGGCGGCACGACAGAGATGCGTCGTATCACTATTGGCAAGGCCTTATTAAAAGAACATGAAAAGAATCTTATCGAAGCTGAATACTAAAAGCCCTGAGTTCCAAAAGAATAAAATTGCTATGGAAGCTCAACTGCATACCCTGACCACCCGACTGCGTGCGTCCCAAACAAGACCGTCACCCTCTAAGAAATGGTCCGTGACAACACGTATTGAAACCTTATTAGACCCAGGTTCGCCATTTTTAGCCTTATCCCCGCTGGCAGGATATGAATTATACGCAGACCCTTTGCCTGCAGGTGGCATTATCACAGGCATAGGCTTAGTCGCCGATACAGAATGTATCATCATCGCGAATGATCCCACTGTGAAAGCCGGAACATATTATCCCATTACCGTTAAAAAACATCTACGCGCACAACAGATTGCTCTAGACAATCATCTCCCTTGTATTTATCTTGTCGATTCTGGCGGCGCCTACCTGCCGATGCAAGCTGAAGTCTTTCCCGATGAACAACACTTTGGTGCTATTTTTTATAATCAAACCCAACTTTCTATAAAAAATATTCCACAGATTGCGATTGTCATGGGATCCTGCACAGCAGGTGGAGCTTATGTACCCGCCATGTCTGACGAAGTGATTATGGTCAAAGACCAAGGTACGATTTTTCTAGGTGGACCACCCTTAGTTAAAGCTGCAATTGGAGAAATTATAGATGCAGAAACCTTAGGAGGAGCCGATACACACTGTCGCCTTTCTGGTGTCTCTGATTATTATGCAGAAACAGAGGCACAGGCATTAGAAATGGCACGCCAGATCATCAGCCGATCTCCCCCTAAAAGCCGAGCTTTCCTAAAGCAACAACCTTATCATGAACCTGCCTATGAACCTCAAGAAATACTCGGCATCATCCCCACTGATCCTAAAAAGCCATATCCGACGTATGAAATAATTGCACGACTGGTTGATGACTCTCGATTTGATGCTTTCAAAGCAAACTATGCTCAAACCCTCATTTGTGGTTTTGCTTATATCCACGGTTATCTTGTCGGCATCTTAGCCAATGATGGTATCTTATTCTCCGAGTCAGCACTAAAAGCCACGCATTTTATCGAATTATGTGCAAAACGAAAAATTCCCCTCGTTTTTTTACAAAATATCACAGGATTTATGGTGGGTCGTCAAGCGGAGCAACATGGCATTGCAAAACACGGCGCAAAAATGGTGCATGCTGTCGCCGCTGCACAAGTTCCTAAATTCAGCATCATCATGGGCAACAGCTACGGTGCGGGTAATTATGCCATGTGCGGACGTGCCTATCGTCCTCGTTTTTTGTTTATGTGGCCCAATGCACGGATTGGCATTATGGGTGGCGACCAGGCAGCACGAGTCTTATCGGATATTAAGCGCAAACAACACCATAAAAATCAGCAAGACTGGTCAGAGCAAGATGCTAACCTATTTCAAGAAAAAGTTCGGAGCTCTTATCATGCCCAAGCCAGCCCCTATTACGCGACAGCGCGCTTATGGGATGATGGTATTATCTCACCCATAGACAGCGCGCGTATTCTCGGGCTTTGTCTCGCCGCGGCATCCAAAGCACCTATATCTGAGACGCAGTTTGGCATTATGCGCATGTAACTCACTTGATAACCTTCATCAGGAATAGGGAAGATTTATGCATCAATAAATCCACGAACTTTCGTTTATGTATTACACTTCCAAACCCTCCCAAAAAAGCCCGTGAGACAAGCAAGGATCTTGACAAATCTTCAAGTGATAAAAAACTACCTATCCTAACCAGAATAGGAATAGGTAGTTTATCTATATTCTATTATCATAATTTATGGCTACTCTAATTTAGAAATGAATAAAATTAGTAGTGAGAAGCTTGTTTAAAAAGTAGTCGAGGCTACTAGACTAGGGCCACCCCTAGGCGACGCGCCACTTCTCTGTAGGATGATACCACATCCCCCATATCATGGCGAAAACGATCTTTATCTAGGATATGCTCTGTTTGTTTATCCCAAATACGGCACGAGTCTGGTGTGATTTCATCTCCTAAGGTGATATGACCTTCTTTATCAAAGCCAAACTCATATTTTGCGTCTACTAAAATGAGTCCTGCTTCAAAGAAAAAGCCATATAATAAATCATTAATTTTTAACGATAAACGGCGCATGGCTTCAAGCTGTTTTTTCTCTGCCCATCCAAAGGTGATCGCATGGTCTTCATTGATAAAAGGATCATGTAGTTCATCATTTTTTAAAAATAATTCATATAAAGGCGGATAAATAGGACGCCCTTGTTTCACGCCAAGGCGACGGCACAAACTACCAGCCACAACATTTCTAACGACACATTCTATAGGGATCATCGTTAATCGTTTGACAATTGAAGTCACGGGAGAATGCCATTGCTCAAAATGGGTTGGTATACCTGCGGCTTTAAGCCGCTCCATCAACCAGGCATTGATATGATGATTAATAAGACCTTTATTCTCAAGTTTGGCATATTTAGCACCATCAAAGGCCGTCGTATCATCACGAAACTCAGCAATCAACAGTTCAGGATTCTCTGTGGCGTACATGGACTTTGCCTTGCCCGCATATAATAATTTCTTTTTGGTGAACATCATGGGTTATTTTATCGCAGTTGGGATTTTATGGTAGTTAAGATGCGTCTCTGTATCGCTAAAGGAATTGCATGACTGCCGCATTTATTATTTTTGCAAAGCATAACCGTAGTATAAGCACCGTAGGATTGTAAGTAAATTTCATAAATCGGAGTCTGGGGCGTTAACTCGTCATCCGGATTTTTGATATCCAAAATATAATATGTATGGATACTGCGATCTTTATCCAATACCTGATAGCCCGTTTTCTCTAATGCTCTATCCATAGCCTTCCAGGTTGCTGATAGCCCTTTAGAAACTTGCAGTGACACAGGTCCATCCCCTACCGATGCCTGTAGCAAGGCAATGGAATGAGCTCCATGCCGAGTGGTCTGAGATCTCGATGCATCTGCCAATGCACTGGATTGTATTTTCTGCTGCATCAGACTACCCGGGGGCACTAACGAAGGAGCAGGTAGCGCGTTACCAGATATATCTTCTACACGCTTTCCAACAGGATAATACGGATCCGTATCTTGAAGTTGCAATGCATGCGGCACTTTTAAATCAGGTAGCGTCTCGTAGTTCTTTTTGTTTTTCAAAGAAAAAGGTGAACAACTCATCAGTAATATAAAGGAAAATACTACAACAATAGAAACATAATACCGCATCTTAACTCCTCAATTCATAGCCTGTTCTGGTCATGTCCTCATCCATACACTTATGTCACAACTATCTCGCCATGGATCATGATGGATACTATTATACTCATCCCACTTCAAGATGCGAAGCATGCACTTGAAGTGACTCA